>DATELY010000285.1:0-15319 GCA_035276085.1 Steroidobacteraceae bacterium
ACTGCCATCGAGGAATACATCGCTCGCCACAACACCAACCCCAAGCCGTTCATCTGGACCAAGAGCGCGCGCGACATCCTGCAGAAGGTCATCCGCGCCAATCGCCGCTTAAGTTCCAAACAGAATGAAACACTGCACTAGGTACCGGACTTGAGTTATTGGACATCAGTTGGGACGTGTCGGATGAGCCGATCCGGTTTCGCAGGGTCAGCTCGAGGTTTGCTCCACGGTTGTCTTGCCCACTCTGTGAATTCTGGTAGATAGGATAAACAGCGGAGTCCAAAAGGAACGTCATGAAGCCACTGCACTATTCGAACGGCCCGGGCTTCTTTCCGGAGTACAAGATCGACTATCACTTCTATCTGGTCATCCATGAGTTCTTCGATGGCGCTTCGAGCACCCGGGAGTTCGTCAACTTGCTGGAGAACTTCGGGAAGAAACTGAACAATCGCGCCAGTCTTACGTTGCCCCAAGCAGGCTCCTATGCGGAGATTCGCAAGAATCTGCTGCGCTTCAGCTGGAGCGATGAGCGGCGACAATTTCTCAAGTCCTATCAGCATCCAATCCTGTTGTTGTCCCGAGCGCCCATGGTGATAGACCAGTTCGAGGCTAAGGAAGCCCAGCTGTTTTTATTCACGGATGGGATGGTGGATCCGCAGATGTACTTTGCTGTCCTGAATGAGTTGGCCGACGAGGTCAATTTGGGTCGGGACCTCCTGAGTGTCAGCTCGTATCTTGGTTCCACACCGCCTGAGGCGACTGGGTTTGTACGCAGACTCTGGGACGGGTTGCAGTTGAAGCCAGGCGTGTTCGGGGTCGGCATCGATCTCAAGAAGGTCGCCACTGGAAAGTAGAGAAATCGCGCGACTGCGCTGAGTGAAGCCGCCGCGCGCTCGGCATCAGCTCCGCCGAGATCCGTGCGGCGCCAGCGAGAATACGCTCAAGCGGAGCGGCAGTGCTCAGTTCACCGAAGCGAACGTGGACATGGGTGGCACCAGGTACTTTTCCGTGTCACTGGCAGGCGTTGAATTCCAGGAGACATCAGGCGGTGCAGCGGCCTTCACTTGCGCAGCCAGTGCGTAAGGTCGCGATCGAGCAGGCCCGATAACTTTTCCACGTCATTGCGAAAATAGTCGCGCAACATGGCTTGCACGTGAGGAGCAAACTCGCGCGGTTCTCTTGGCACCGTGTTCAGACGCTTGAGGCGCTTGCGCCATCTCTTCAGCCGTTCGAGCTTGGTTGTGCTGCTGATGTGGAGCAGTCCCAGCGCCCACGGCGACGGATTCATCGTGAGTTGCTGCAACCAGCGATGTTTGAAACTGGCGTTCTGACGCTTCGCCGCAAATTCGCGCCGCCCGTCGTCGCGGAGACCGAGAAAGGCCAGTAGCTGCTGGTAGACCTCAGCCGAACGACCGCGGAGGTCGTCGAGCACCACGACTTCGCAGCGGCCCGTCCCGGCGAGTCGGAACAGCCCCTCCACATGCTTGCCCAGCGCCGCCACATCCCGGTATTGCAGCAGCTTGCGATCTCGACAACGCGCGGGTACGTGACGGCCGGCGGCGCGCTCATCCTGTAGTGCCCAGGCGCGGGCAAACTCGGGTTCGTTCTCATCCAGCAGGAACAACAGGCGCGCATGGTAGGAACGCAGCATGTCCAGCGGGTTGCGGACCGAGACGATGAACCGCGCGCGGTGGTCGAACTCCAGCGCGCGACGGATGGCGTCAGGCCTATACAGGTACGTTACGGAGCCGTCCCCGATTACCTGCGTATCGCGCGTCAGTCGCGGGTGAAAGGACTGCAGGTAGCGCCGCTGGGCCTCCGCCCTGGGAATGGCGGAGCAATCCCGCAACAGAAAATGCGTTTCCTTGGGCATGGAGAAACTGACATCGGGATGGCTGCCCAAGGCTCGGCTCAACGTGGTGGTGCCACATCGCGGCGCGCCCACGACGTAGAAACTGGGCGGCAGCCGCGCCAGCATCTCGTCCACCAGCATCGGATCGGCACCCTGCAGGAACCGGGTTGCATCTCCCCAGCATTGCGGCAACTTGCCGCCCGCTGCGCCGGTCTGGAGGGTTCGAGCCAGGTCGGGAAACTGCATGGGCGTGTCTTGGGATTTGGGCCGCACGACGCATCGTTTGCGCCCGAGAGATCAGATTGGTTTCCGGCGTCGATGTCTGTACGAGGAGGGGGCAAAAGGCGGGAGACTCAAGTCTTTTTTCAGCGGCACGCGCCGCGATCCGATACGCCATCACGATCACGGACTGTTCCCGAGCATCATCGAGATAGAGTGCGGTCAGTCCGGCCACTCATTTTCGCGCATCTAAAGTAGGCTATTCACCAGCTCGGCGTACGCACTCGGCTTGGTGAGTGCCACGTATGCCAGGCCGGTGATCGCGCCACCCAGATGCGCGTCGTGATTGATGCGGCCGTGCGGGTGACGAGCGGCATACCATGTATAGGCCAGATAACAGACGCCGAACAACGGCGCTGGGATAGGTACCGGGATCGGCAGGATGAACAGCGACTGCTCGGGAAAGAACACGATCGCCGCGAACAGCACCGCAGCGATCGCGCCCGAAGCACCCACGCTCGAGTAGTCTGGATTGTCGCGGTGCTTGTACCAGGTGCCTGCGTGGCTGATGAGCAAGCCAAGCAAGTACAGCAGGGCAAAGCGCGTGCCTCCAATGTATCGCTCCAGCGGAAACGCGAAGAAGTAGAACGTGGTCAGGTTGAAGACCAGGTGCATCACGTCCGCATGCACGAATCCGCTCGTGATCACGGTCGCATACAGTCGTTTGCGCGTAAGCCAGTAGGGACGGAAGAGGCACGCTTCCAGGATCTTGCGCGACATGAGGCCCAGCAGGCTGAAAGCGATCGTGGCGACAAAAATGACCAATGCGGGCGTCAATGGCATGTGTCAGGCCTTGCCCGCCGTCGGGTTGGCGAGCCGCCGGCGCAGCAAACCATCGAGACTGTTGGCGAACGCCTCGCGGTCGCGGGAGTTGAATGCCGCGGGGCCACCGGTCGCGACGCCACTGCCGCGTAGCTCGTCCATGAAGTTTCGCATCGACAGTCGTTCCCGAATGTTGTCGGTGGTGTAGAGCTCACCGCGCGGATTCAGAGCCTGCGCGCCTTTGTCGATCGTCGCGGCGGCCAAGGGAATGTCTGCGGTGATCACGAGATCTCCCGGCTCGAGCATTTCCACGATTCGTTTGTCCGCAACGTCGAATCCGGCGGGCACTTGCATGAACCGGATGAAGGGCGACGATGGAATGCGCAGCGGTTGATTCGCAACCAGTGTCATGTGAATCCGCGCCCGGTCGGCTGCCCGGAACAGGATTTCTTTGATCGCGGCGGGGCAGGCGTCTGCGTCAACCCAGATGTTCATGTTCTACAACTTATCCCGGGAGTGTCGTTTCAGCCAACCGGGAGGACTCGAGCATCCAACTTGGTCCCGAAACAAAATCTCTCCCCGTTGTTGGCCCACGGGGGGGAACGGCCGGTTCTCCCGTCCTCATGTGCAGCATTCCCAGCCTCAGCCTGGAGCAGCAGCATGCGCGAGACTTGCAGTTCATGGGTCATCAATGTCGGTGCCCGACGTTTGATGTTTGCGGCGGTCGCCGCACTTGGATGGGGAACCGTGGCGCCTGGCGTTGCTTCAGCCGCCGGTAAGTTCAAGCTCGAAGAGGCCACCATCGAAGACATCCACGGTGCGATCAAGAACGGTCAGATCACCTGCAAGGGACTTGTGCAGGCATACATGGACCGGGTCAAAGCCTATAACGGCGTCTGCACGAAGCTGGTTACGGCCAAAGGTGAATCGATCCCTGCCGCGATGGGCACGGTGCGGGCCGGCGCGTCCCTCCGATTCCCCACCAGGACCACGCCAGGTTCGAGTCTCCTACCGAATCTAGATCAGTACGTGGGGCTGCCGCTCGAGTTCGGCCGAATGGAAGCCACCGCCTCGGACCCTAACGTCAAGCAGCAGTACGGCATGGTTGCAGGTGTTCCGAACGCCGGCCAGCTCAGCGCATTCGAAACGCTGAATATTCGCGGCGAGCGCTCGGTGACGTGCAAGGGCAAATTCGATGCACCGCCGGGAACGCCACTCCCCGCAGGTGCGCCCGCTGCCTGCGAACAGTTCCGCCAGCACCCGGACGCGCTGGAGCTGGCCACCCAGCTGGATGCCCAGTACGGCAGCAAGCCCGATCTGGAGAGGCTGCCGATGTACTGCACCGTCATCACGGTCAAGAACTGGTACGACGTGAATGACATGCGTTCGACCGGCGGCAACGACGTCAACTACGCCACCGACTTCGCGCCGTGGGACATGACCATCGTCAGCCAATTGCGCGCGAAAGGCGCGATCATCTCCGGCATTACGATCGCCTCCGAACCCAGTTTCCGAGACGATGAGCCGGCCAAGCCGAAGACCTCGTTCGTCGGCGGCAGCAATGTTCGCAGCAGCTGGGGCGGCACCACCTGCAACCCGTACGACACCGAGCGTTCGCCTGGCGGTAGCAGTGGCGGTGCCGGCGCGTCCGTGGCAGCGAACATGGCGACGTGTTCGATCTGCGAAACCACCGGCGGCTCCTGCCGCATACCGGCAAACGCCAACGCAGTGGCGAGTTTCGTGACCACGAAGGGTCTGACCTCCGAGTTCGGAAGTGCGACCGCGGACTTCATCAACCATCGGCCCGGTGTGTTGTGCCGCACGATCGGCGACGCGGCCCGTGTCATCGATGCGATGAAAGATCCCAAAGACGGCTATTTCGATAGCCGCGACTTTCTGACCGCGTTGCCACGTGCGCTGTCGGCCCGAGAGCCGTACGCGAGCTCCATCGTTTCCGACACAGGCGTGAGTGACAAACCGCTGAAGGGTTTGCGCATTGGTATCGTCCGCGAATACATGGTCAAGCACACACCCAACGACGCGGCGACCAGTGACCAGATCGACCAGGAGTTCAAGACCATATTGCGCGATCGCCTGGGCGCCGAGCTGGTCGAGTCTGTTGACCCGCAATATCCAGACGATCCGGATGTCGCCAACATGAGGTACACGTTTGCGGACGCGTTCTCTGAAGTCCTGCCGATCAGCGCGCCGGAGTATTTCTTCCAGAAAACCAGTGACGGGAAGCTCGAGTTCGAGGTTCCAGGTTACGACGTAACGTCGCGGGACTACCTGGTCAAACTGTCGCTGCGTCAAGCCCCGCTGTCGGCGAAGCTGAACATGCGCCGCATCTTTACCGGCCTGGACGATGGCGGCCGCGATGACTTCATGATCGCCCGATACTTGACCGCGCGCGGCGACCAGCGAGTCGCCGACACGGCTGCCTACGCCGCGAACTCCAAATGGCGCAGTGAGGCACAGGCAGTGGGCGTACAGAATGTTGCCACCATCAATCTGCAAGACACACGCACCACCAAGGGCATCGATCGCGTCAAGATGCACACGTTGTTCCGCTACGCCATCATGAAGGTGATGCGTGAAAATCACATTGACGTGTTCGTGCATCCCAACCTGACGATCCCGATGGGGAAGATCGGCAGCGCTCAGGAGCCCGATGCCGCGGGCCGCCGCGCCAATGGTTTTGCCATCACCGACGTGCTGGGTGTGCCGGAGATCATCGTGCCGGCCGGTTTCAACGACGTGATCTACGAACCGGCCTTTGTGCTCAGCGACGACAAAAAGAGCTACGTCCAAGCAGCCGGCAAATCGCCATCGAAGCTGTCGAATCCGCTACCGATCAGCATCGAATACTGGGCGGGACCGGGCGACGAACCGGTGATGCTGAAAGTCGCTTCGGCCTACGAAGCGGCCACTCATCACCGCAAACCGCCGGCTGCGTTCCCTGCACTGAAGGGCGGAATGTAGGCGGGCAGTTGTGAAGCACCTCGGCGGCTGCGATGAACCTCGGGTTACCTGGGTGGGGCGGCGCCCGGCTGTGCTGTTTCCAACCACTGCATGAATTTCGAGACGGAGGCATCGCCTTCTGGCGGCGCCCATGGTGCAAATTCCGCAGCGGCAGCGGGATCGTACGGACCCTCCTTGATTTCGAAGAACGCGCCGCCGTCTCGTCTCGCGAGCAGGGTATGCCACGTCGCGGGCGGTGTTTCGAACCCAAACGCTTCGGCGTCGCCGCCCACCACGTATCGCGCCGTGACGACTCCGCGGTCGTCGAACGTGAGAACGTCGAACTGTCCCGCGATCACGAGTGCCAACTCCGCTTTCGACGGATGCCGATGCGGTCGGAAGTAAGACTGCCGGTTTGCGACGATGAAGAACCTTTGAATCGGATCGGCCGCCGAGGCGTGGATGTTGAAGTTCGTGCGACCGCGCGGACTCGTCGCGGCTTTGGCACCCAATTCTTCGAGCAGTTGACGAGTGAATATGTGCATGCAAGCTCCTGGGGCGTGCTCTCCTGAAGACGAGATTGGGAGAACAGATCGACGCAAGCATGCCGCAGACGTTCACGTTCTTGAATCAAGCCTGCGATTCGCTGGTCGCGAGAGTGATGAATCGGCTGACGAAGCAAGAGTAGACGTCCAGCAACTCAAGTCCGGAACCTGCGCGACCTAAACCGCTAAACCCGCGCCGGTGCTCTGCCGACAAAAGATATCCAGCGAGGAAAGGTGCGCCGTACTACACTACGGAGCGGGCGCGTGTCGCCTGCAACTCCTCCCCCAGCAGGACAGTCACTTGGCCAAGACACCCAACTTCAAGCAGGAAAAGAAGCGCCGCGAAGAGATGCAGCGCAAGAGAAACGAAGAAAAGCAGCGGCAGAATGCCGCGCGCAAGCAGAATGCCCCGAAGCCGCAGAGTCCTTGACCAGGCTTCCGCCTCCCGCCACCCGAGTGCAGCACGGCCGCGAGTCCGCCGAGCAGGTCATTGCTGCGACGAGAACGTGGTTGGAGAAAGCTGTCATTGGCTTGCAGCTATGTCCCTTCGCCTCGGGCCCTTATCTGAACGATCGGGTGCGGTATTGCGTCAGCGAGAAGGGTTCCGGCGACGGACTGCTCGATGACCTGGCGTGTGAGCTACAGGCCTTGCAGGCTTCAGATCCCCTGAAGTGCGAGACCACGCTGCTGATTCACCCTCTGGCCTTCATCCAGTTCAGCGACTACAACGAGTTTCTCGGCGATTGCGAGGATGCGGTCCGGCGTCTGGGGTTCGAAGGCGAGCTGCAGGTCGCGAGTTTTCATCCCTCATACCAGTTCGCTGCCGCGGGCGCCGACGACATCGAGAATTACTCCAACCGCTCGCCCTACCCGATGCTGCATCTGCTGCGCGAAGTCAGCATTACGCGTGCGGTGGCAAGCTTTCCCGGGGTCAACGACATCGGTACAAGAAATATGCAGACGCTACAACGTCTAGGTCACGAAGGATGGCGGCGACTGTGGCTCGTTTGAACGTCGATGCACAGACATCCGGCTACCGCGCGGTGCAACGCTCATGAGATTGCCGGCCGGTTTGCAGGAGCTGTTGGACGAGGGCGTCATCGACGAAGTCCTGCGTCAATTGAAAAGCGGAAAGGAAGCCTCCGTGTATGCGGTTCGCTGCGGCTCCGAGATCCGCTGCGCCAAAGTCTACAAGGATATGGCTCAGCGAAGCTTTCAGCGGCGCGCTCAGTATCAGGAGGGCCGCAAGTATCGCGGCAGTCGCGAGACGCGCGCGATGTCGAGGGGCTCGCGCTACGGGCGTAAGGAGCAGGAGAGCGCGTGGAAGAATTCCGAAGTCGACGCGCTGTACCGCTTGACGGCGGTGGGCGTGCGCGTACCGCAGCCCTTCGGCTTCTTCAATGGAGTGCTGATCATGGAAATGGTCATCGATGCAGACGGCAACGTCGCACCGCGTCTGGGGGAAATGGAGTTGTCAGCGGAAGCGGCCCGCAGTTACCACGACATTCTGATCCGTCAGGTCGTGTCCATGCTCTGTGCCGGTCTCATCCACGGCGATCTGTCGGAGTTCAATGTGCTCGTCGATGCGGAAGGACCCGTGATCATCGATCTGCCACAGGCCGTCGACGCGGCAGGCAATAACAACGCGTTCGCAATGTTGGAGCGCGATGTACGGAACATCACGGAAACGCTGGGACGCTTCGCTCCGGAGCTGCTGGAGTCGAAATTCGCACTGCAGATGTGGCACCTGTTCGAACAAGGAGAGTTGAAACCCGACACGGTGTTGACGGGCTTCCACAGGGCAGATGAAACCCCCGCGAACGTCGAAGAAGTTGTGCAGGCGATCGAGGATGCACGTACAGAGGAGATGATGCGTCGGGAACGGGAGAGTGCTGCATAGACAGTACGTTGCATACCGGAGACGGATTGAATCTGTCCCCTGATTCAGCGCCCGCGTCGCGCGGGGCCTTCAATTCCTATCGTGGCCGTTGCGCTTCCGGCCCCGCGATGGCCATCGCTTTCTGCCAAGCCGGGCGCTGTTTGATCCGCTCGGCGTAACGTTCGATGTTCGGCAGATCGTCGAGCGTGCGCCCGCCGAAAGCTGGCATGGTCGTCACCGCAAATCCCGACATCAGGTCGGCCAGGGTGAATTCTTCGCCTGCCAGGTAGCTGTGATGAGCCAGGTGGTCGTTCATCTGCTTGAACAAGCCCTCGGTGCGGCGATGGGCCACTTTGGCTATCAGGTTCTGCTCTTGTCCCGTGCCCTCCCGCGCCGCCTTCACGAAGAAGCCGGTCTGCGCGTTGTTGTTGAACTGCAGCCAGTAGAGGTAGTCCGCGTAGTTTTCCGAGTCGGGGGACACCGTGAGCCTTCCGCCTGCGTGCTTGTGGGCGATGTACTGGACGATCGCGACGGATTCGGCCAGCACGCGGTTCCCATCCTGGATGACCGGCGCCATGGCGGCGGGATGGAGCGCGACATACTCCGGCGGTGCCAGCCGGTCTGCGCCACGATCGAACCATTCCAGCTGGTACGGCAGCCGCAGTTCCTCCATCAGCCAGACGATGCGATCGGACTGAGAAAGACCGAGGTGATAGATGGTGATCATGCATGCCTCCTCATTGACGCGGCTGTCTTCTGTGTCAGCTAACCAATCCTCGCTGCTGTGCTGATTCTAGCCCGAACTCTCGTAGGGCTTGCTGACATCATCGACGGCGGCCGAGCACCGTTGCACGTGATCCCATGTCGGATGAGCGAGCAGGGGAGATCAAGACTGGCTCGTTCGCGCTCGAGGTTCCGACGCCTGAGGAGATCGAGCGTCGGAAGCATCTGGAGTGACGCGCGAACGTGGATCCCTGCCACAGGGCACGCGCCGCTGCCCGAGGACTTGGATCATCGAGTGTCGAGCCACGCAGCCAATGAGCTCACTGGCACGAACTCCGCTCGCAGGGTTGCGGGTGCGTCCTGCACGACCGCGGCTCGACCTGCCCAGCGCAATAAATCCCAGTCGTTGTAGTCATTGCCGATGGCCCACACGTGCTCGGGCTCGATGTCGTGCGCGCGCGCAATCCACGCAGCGGCTTGCGACTTGGAAACGGCGGGCGCGAACACCTCGATCCACATGCTGTGACCATCGAGTGGCGATGTCGCCCGAATGACGCTCAGGCCCTGCAGCTCACGCCGCAGCGTTTCGAACGGCTCTATTGGATCGCCAAGCGGTGAGATGGCGAGCAGCTGGCTTGCGGACCTGCGCGTCTCACTCTGATCCAGCACGCGACCCTCGGCGGCATACCGGGCCAGCCGCCGCTCGAAATCCGCATTTGACTTGCCGGTGCGATGGAACTGCAAGACATGCTGCCCGGGGATGGGCGCATGCAGCATGTAGTCGATCTCGTGCGCGACCAATGTTTGCACCGCGCGCTGCGTTTCATCCGGCTGCAGGGTATGCGAGAGGAGGAGTTCCTGTGAGCGCCAATCCAGGATCCCTGCACCGGAGGAGAAGATCAGATAGTCGATCGGAAACTGCGCCGGGATCACCTTCCGCGCCGTGGCGAGCGCGCGGCCCGTAGCGATTGCACGCACGACACCCCTTGCGCCGAGCACGTGCAGTCTCTGCACATCCGTCGGATCGAACGACCCGCCATGCGCGAGCAAGGTCCCATCCAAATCGCACACGAGCATCTGAAACATTTGAAAGCTCACCGGGCATTGAGCGAAGAACACCATGCCGCGGCAAGTTGGGCAAGGTGAGGGATGTCGAAGCTCCGCTCTTCGGTCCGGCGGTGACGGCACGGGTCGCATTTTTCATGGACATCACGGGCTAGCCCAAGCCGTTCGCCGTCGATGGCTCCTTGGCCGGCTGGCTGGAGATCAAGCATGTGGACGGCACCACGATGCGCGAGTTCTGCGATCGCGTCGGCCTGCGGATGAACGAGCGCAGAGCGGACGTCTTCACAGCTCCTTCATCTATGCTTATGCTCTGGATTCGTCGGTCCCAAGAAGCACCAGAAGCCGACGGTAAAGCGGGTCACCGGGCTGCAGAATTTTTCGCATAAGAAAACCGAGCTCGGCGAAGTTAGTTGCAACGGACAGATAAGGAGATTTATGCGCCGGTTCAATCAGTGCCTGATTGCACTCATTGTTTTGAGCTTGGTGGCTGTATCGCCCGGATTGCAGGCCGCCGAGGTCACGAAGAAGCTACCGCAAGACACGCACATTTATTTGACGCTCAAAGAAGGCGTCAGCGGCAAGCGCAAGAAGTCGACGGCGGGTCAAGTAGTGAAGTGCACCGTGTGGCGCGACGTTGCCTACGACGGCGCAACCTTCATCGGCGCCGGCGCACCCGCGGTCTGCAAGATCAGTGAGATCAAGCGGGCGCAGATCGCGGGGGTCGAGGGAAAGATGTCAATTGAAGCCGTGGAAGTCGCGACTGCCAGCGGTACGACCATCCCGTTGCGGGGTGGATACATGAAGGAAGGTCAAGGACGTAAGGCGTTGTCGATTACGCTCGGCGTTCTGTTTCTATTGCCGATATTCATCACGGGTTCGGCTGCGGAACTTCCCGAAGGAATGGTGTTCGACGCTTACACGGTTCAGGACACGATGATGACCGTGTCAACAGGCGATGTTGCGCCGCCAGCAATCGATCTCACACGAGTCGCGTCCGGCTTCCAGGCGGACGTCGATTATTCGGCACTGGCACAAGAACAGGTGCCGAAGGTGTTCAAAATCAACCTGAGCGTCGACGGAGCACTGCCAGCGAAATTCCTCATCGACAACGTCAACGGCAAACCCATCGATCCGATTCAGCTTGCCATCACCAGTTCGCAGGCAGGCGATGAAGCGTCGAGCGCCGTGGGAGAGGTCGGAGTGAAGTCCTTGATGAAGCATTTCATCAAGGGCATCAATCGATTCGAAGTATGCTATGCCGACGACAGCGGTCGCCACGCGACCGAGGTGATCTTGAACATTCAAATTTGAACTTGAGGTCGGCGGTCTGGCATCGGCACGCTCGACCCAGGTGAGCTCAGGTCTTCGACTGTTCTGAATTCTTTTGTTGTCAGATCCGCTCGCGGTACTGTTCTGAAAGAACTGCACACTGCTCGCTGCGGCGGGGCACCCGATCGTGCAGTTAAAGGACATCCATTCACTGCGATCGCGTCCGGTACCCCGTATGTTGGCCGCCGAATGGCCGACTCAGGGTGTGAGCACCACGCGAAACCGCGCCTTGCCGCTCATCATGCGCTGATACGCCTCCGCGGCTTTCGCCAACGGATAGATTTCGATCATCGGACGCACATTCGTCAGCACACTGAACCGTAGTGTGTCTTCGGAGTCGGGCGCCGTGCCCGACGGCCAGCCGGAAATGGAACGTCGCGCGCCGATGAGAAGCAGTGGCGGAACCTCGATCGGCTCGCCACTGGCGCCGACCACGACGAGCTTTCCATCGATGCCAAGTCCAGGCACGACCGTACTCATGCTCTTCGCATCCGTGACGGTTGCGAGTATCACCTTCGCGCCGCCCAGCTTGGCGAGCTCTTCGGCCGCATTCTGCGCAGTACTGTCGATGTAACGATGGGCGCCAAGTTGCTTCGCGAGAGGGCCCTTGTCCGCGCCGCGCGCGATCGCCACCGTCTTGAATCCCATCTTGGCCGCGAATTGCACTCCGAGATGGCCCAGGCCGCCGATGCCGAGGATTGCAACGAGATCTCCAGCGCGCGCGCCGCTGTGACGCAGCGCATTGAATGTCGTGATGCCGGCACAGAGCAGGGGCGCTGCCTCCTCCGCTTTCAAATCATCCGGGATGGAAGCGAGTGCCTCGAACGGCGCGATCATGTATTCGGCATAGCCGCCGTCATACGAGATGCCAGGGATTTGTCCCTGCACGCACGTAATGAAATCGCCACGTCGGCACGAAGTGCAATGCCCGCAATGACCGCCGTGCCAACCTACGCCAACGCGCATGCCCGGTTTCCAGTCCGGGACGTCCGCACCGATGGCATCGATGACCCCCACCACCTCGTGCCCCGGTACGCGCGGATACTGAATTCCAGGGAATGCACCGGCGACGGTGAACATGTCGCTGTGACAGACACCGCACGCCTGCACTTTGATGCGCACTTGCCGTGGCTTGGGATCGGGTACGTCCCGCTCGACGACTTCGAGGGCGGCATTGGGTTCGGCGACCTGAGCGGCTTTCATACGCGGCATGACGACAACCTCATGAGCTTCGGTCGAGCGTCACCAGTGTCGCCGATTGCGACGGCGATGCAAACGATCGCGGTAAGATCGAGCAAACGGATGCAATGAGATCGGCTGCGGCGTAAGCAGATCAATGATGGCGACCTTGAGCACTCGGGAACTTGCCTTTGTTCAGGTAGCGCGCGTAGGCCACCTCGGCACGGCCGACAGCACGGGCGAGCCGCATGTCGTTCCGGTTTGTTATGCGGTACTGGGAGAGACGGCTTACATTCTTATCGATCGTAAGCCAAAGCGATCGGGTGACCCATACAAGCTCAAGCGCGTGACCAACATCCTGGCCAATTCCAGTAGTTGCTTGACCGTCGATCGCTATGACGAGGATTGGTCACGACTTGCATTCGTCATGATGCGAGGCCCCGCGATGCTCGTCGACCACGGCGAGGAGTACGACGCGGCGGTGCGAACGCTCGAGCTGCGGTATCCGCAATACGGAGAGCAACAACTGGGCGGGCGGCCAGTCATTGCGATTCGGATCCAAACAGTATCGAGCTGGGGATTGCTCGATGCGTAGAACTGGATGACGCATTCAGCCTCGGAAACGACCACGTATTCAAGGCCGCGGCAATTCTGCGGAGCAACAAGAAGTCGCTCACATTGCTACCCTGGGTCTCGTGTCGGAACTCCCCGATCTCGTTCGTCCTTGGAGGGCTGTGCTGGCTGGCAGAACGCTTGCTTGCGCAGGTCTGCAACCAACAAGGAGCCCCGCATGATCACTGTCTCAGCATTTCGCTGGGTACCTCCCTTCGCACAGGGCCAGGTCCGAGACCTGCGAGTTCGCTGGGCGCTCGAGGAGGCTGGTTTGCCGTACACAACGCGGCTGCTCGAGCAGGGAGACCAGAACAAGCCGGAGTATCGATCGTTGCAGCCCTTCGGTCAGATTCCCGTGTTCGAGGAGGACGGGCGCGTGCTCTTCGAGAGCGGTGCCATCGTCCTGCACATCGGTGAGCGATGCGAGGCGCTGCTGCCGAGAGACGAGCATGCCCGCGCTCGCGCCTTCCAGTGGCTGATCGCGGCGCTGAATTCCGTCGAGCCGCACATCATGAATGTGAAGCTCATCGAGCTCTTCTATGCGAACGAGGAGTGGGCGAAGTTGCGGCGCGCCGGTGCGCGTGAGTTCGCGCAACTCAGAATACAAGCGGTGAGCAACGCGCTCGGCGAGAAATCGTACCTGGACGGCGACCGCTTCACGGCTGGAGATCTGCTGATGTCTTCTGTGCTGCGTATTGCTCCCGATCTCGTCACAAGCCAGAACCTCAAGGCTTACGTGGAGCGCTGCACGGAACGGCCCGCCTTCAAACGCGCGCTGCAGGCGCAGCTCGCGGACTTTCGGTGAAGAGAGATGGGACCACTTCGTTGCGCTCGCTTGTCGCGCCGCGGAGGCTCGAATATTCGTGCATTAACCTGTCAGGGCGCACGAACGTGAGGAAGAGCAATGTCAAAAGACCGTCCCTTGTCTGAGTTCCTGGTTCTGTCTCGCGGTCAGTGGGACGCAGAGAAATCGCCGGAGCAGATCCAGCAGGCCATCGACGCCTTTTACGTCTGGCACGAAGGTTTGGTGCGCGAAGGGAAAGCCAGGCCGGGTCAGAGGCTCGCGGCCGAAGGCAAGTTCGTGTCGCGCTGGGGCGTGACCGATGGCCCATTCGCTGAGACGAAGGAAGTCATCGGTGGCTACTGGTTCTTCTTCGCGCGCGACTTCGATGAGGCTGTGGCGCTGGCCGCGCAGAACCCGTGCCTTGCATGCGGATTGTCGTACGAGGTGCGGCCGACCGAGCAAGAACGCGCGAGTGCCTACAATGTCACGAGCGAAACTCCGCGCACGAAACCGTGATGGACAGGAGCGCTCCGTGCGTTGCATATCGCTCGGTGATGGGAATTTGCCGACTATGTACTTTCCCTGGGTCCGGTTAGATTCCCGACACCATCATGCAGGAGAGCCATGTTGGGCAACTCGACCAGAAAAGTGCTTAGAACGTTTCGTATCGCTGGCAAAGCAAAATCACCCCAGTGGCTACTGCACACGCTCCTAGGCAAACGCTCGCACGTGCAAGTTAGAGTGTTTGGAACGCCGATCACCGTACGCACGTCCTCTCCCGATCTCAAAGTGGCCGTCAGTTGTCTCGGCGCAGAATTCGACAGCCTCTGCTCCGCCACGCCGGCGTTGGAACACAATCTCATCATCGACGCGGGAGGCTACATCGGCACGGCCGCGATCTCCTTTTCAAAGCGTTATCCGCAAGCCAAGGTCATCACGCTCGAACCCAGCGCCGAGAACTACCAACTGCTGGTAAAGAATACGGCCGGATTCCCGAACATCATTCCCCTGAACAAGGCGCTCGCCCCGGAGCCAGGAGTGCTCACCCTGCATGACAGGGGGACGGGCGAGTGGGGGTTCACGCTCGTCGGCAATGCGGCCGACCGGCAGACCAAGGTCGTCAGCGAAGTCGAATGCATCACGGTCCAGCAGATCATGGAGATGGTGGGTGCGAGCGGCATCGACATCTTCAAGATCGATATAGAGGGCGGAGAGCATGCTCTGCTGAGCCGCAACACGGAATGGATCGATGCGACCCGCAGTCTGTGCATCGAACTGCATGATCGAATCGTGCCGCGCTGTTCGGAAGCCTGGAACGCCGCGGTCGCAGGCCGCAAGAATTTCAAGCT
>DATELY010000286.1:0-14253 GCA_035276085.1 Steroidobacteraceae bacterium
GCCAGAAGGAAGCCCTCTGATTTCTGGCCAGCTAGCCAGCAGACCAGCAGACCAGTCGACGACGATCCTTGATCCACCGCAGAGGCATACATGACGAAGTCCCATCGACGCACACTGATTCATGGCGGCGAGGTTCTGACCCAGAACGATCGGCGCGAGACACACGCAGCTATCGTGTTGGAAGGCGACACCGTGCTTGCGACCGGTTCGTTGTCGGACATGAAGTCGCTCGCGGGCGCCTCTGCGCTCGCGCTGGATGTTCAGGGCGGCTGTGTGTTGCCTGGGCTGATCGACTCGCATCCGCATTTCCTGCACATGGCAGCCTTCGACTTTTTCTGTGTCGATCTGTACGACTCGCGCTCTCACGAGGAGATTTTCGCGCGCATCCGCGAGCGCGCCAACGTGATGCCGCCCGGTCAATGGATTCTCACCACGCCGGTCGGCGAGCCGCACTATTTCCTGCGCCGCTCGTGGCAGAACCTGCCCGAAGGCAGACTGCCGACGCGCAGCGAGCTGGACGCCGTGGCGCCCAATCATCCACTGCTGCTGCAGGCCTACGCACCCATGATTCCGAACGTCTGCGCGATGAACTTGCGCGCGCTGCAGCAACTCGGGTTCACGCGTGATCTGCCGGATCAAGTGGGAGATGTCTTCATCGAGAAAGATGCGCGTGGCGAGCTCACCGGGATCTTCAGCGGCTCCGTCACGAACTACTACAACCCTGACGAGTTCTGGCGTACGCGCGTGCTGAATCGATTGCCGCCACCGCCCGAGGAACTGTGGTACCTCGGGGCACTGGCCGGGCAGCAGCGCGCTGCGCAGCGCGGCGTCACTGCCGCGTACGAAGCTCACGCCATGGATGCCTCGCACATCGCCGCCTATCAGCGTGTGCGCAATGAGGGTCGCTCGACGCTGCGAGTGTTGGCCGCGTTGGAAATTGCGTCGCACGCTTTCGACCTCGGTGTGAATCTCACCGAGGCGGGCATGCGCGCCAACTTCGCGCTGGCGGCGAAGCTGACGCAGACGAGCGATCCGCTGTTCCGCGTCGATGGCATGACCCTGTGCCGCGGTGGTCCGTGCTGGCCGGGCTTCATGCGCGCGGATCAGCCATATAAGGATGCTTTCGGCCGCGCTACCCGCGGCCGGACGTTCGTGCCGCAGAGCATCGAGCGCGAAGCGATCGAGTACGCCCTGCAAAATGCGGTGCGACTCAACCTCGTGCAGGGAGGTTATACGGATCATCGCGAGTTCCTCGAATCTCTCGACCCGTTCCTCGAGCGATGGGACGTGCGCAGCCGCGAATGGATCATTCAGCACAGCATCCTCATCGATCCGAAGACCATCGAGCGCTATGCGCAGCTCAACTTCCATCTGACCAGCAGCCTGAGCTTCTGCTTCGGCAAAGGCGATTTGTATGCCGAGCGCATCGGTGAGCATGTGCTGCCCGACTTGGCGCCCATCGGCAAGATGATGCGTTCCGGCGCGAACGTCTCACTGGGCAGTGACTGGGGGCCGGCCAGTGCCTTTGAGCACATGGCGCTGGGCGAAACACGCGAGTTCGCAGGTTCCGGCCGCCGACACGCCGATCCGGACAACATCATCGATCGGCAGCAGGCCCTGGATGGTTGGACGCGCAACAACGCGCGATTGATGCACTGGGAGGGCATCGGTACGATCGAGCGCGGCAGCAAGGCTGACATCACCATCGTGGATCGCAATCCATTGACCTGCAGTCTCGATGAGCTGCCGAACACGCGTGTCTTGAAGACCGTGCTCGGCGGTCGCGAGGTGTTCGACACGCAGGTCTTGCGCGCTTTGGCTGAGGATTGATGGTCGTTCAAGGCCTCGGTGCATGAGCGCGAACAACGGCAACACGCAGTGGGAACAGCCATGAGCATGCGATACAAGAACTCAAGAGTCCGAGGTCTGTGGTACGCGCTCGGACTCGCGCCGCTCCTGGCTGTCACGCACGCTGCGGAACCGGTTCCCGATGATCCGCTGGGCATGGTGAAAACGCTGCCTGCGCCGTCACCTCATTGGATGTGGGTCAACGACTTCGTGTTTACGCACATGTCCGATGGGCAAGCGTTCCTGGTCGATGGGGATAGTGGCACGTTGCTGGGCCAGCTCAGCACGGGCTTTGGTTTCAACCGTGTCCTCGTGCCCAAGTCGCAGGACGTCGTCTACGCGCCCGAGACGTACTTCTCACGCGGCAGCCGCGGCGAGCGAACCGATATCGTCGCCGTGTACGACTACCGCACGTTGTCCGTGCTCGAGGAGATCGCGATCCCGCCGAAGCGCTCCTCCAACATGCCGATGATGGCCAACGCCGAATTCACCGACGATGAGCGCTTCATACTCATCTACAATTTCAATCCGGCGCAATCGGTGACGGTGGTCGATGCGCGCGCGCGCAAGTTCGTGGGCGAGATCGAAACGCCCGGCTGCGCCCTGGTCTATCCGACCGGCCCGCGATCCTTCTTCAGCATTTGTGCCGACGGGGCCTTGCTCGACACGCAGCTCGATGACAAGGGCGGCATGGCACGGCAACGCCGTACCGCGCATCTGTTCGACGTCAAGGATCCGGTCACCGAGAAGGGCGTGCGCAGCGGCAATCGCTGGCTGTTCGTGTCGTTCGATGGGATGGTCCACCCCATCGAGATCGCTGCCAATGGACTGACCGCCGGCCGCACATGGTCGCTCTTCGACGCACAGGAGCGCGCGCAGTCCTGGCGCACGGGCGGGCTGCAGCATCTTGCAATCCATGAAGCTACGCAGCGCCTTTACGCCATCGTGCATCAGGGTCCGCTCGACACTCGTAAGGATCCCGGGGTGGATGTGTGGGTCTACGATCTGCGCAGTCGCAAGCGTGTCCAGAAGATGACGCTCAAGAATCCCGCCGGCTCGATTCGAGTGACGCGCGACGACAAGCCGGTGTTGTTCTCGATTTTCCTGGGCAGCAATACCACCGATGTCTACGATGCGTTGAGTGGCGCGCACCTGCGGTCGATCGCCGAGATCGGCACCACGCCCACCATCCTGGTCGATCCTTGAACGAGTAACTGCAATGAAATGGTTGGACTCACTGACCGAGCAAACCACTCGTGCGCTGTCGGGCCGCACCTCGCGCCGCAGCGTTCTGGGTTCTCTGGGCGCGATCTTCGTGAGCGCCTCGACACTGCCGCTCCTGCCGGTTGCGCGCGGCGCTACGCCCGCTGAATCCGGCGCGAAGCCGGGCAGCGATGACCCGACCAGCTGCGATTACTGGCGGCACTGCGCCATCGATGGCTTCATCTGCAGCTGCTGCGGCGGCTCGCAGTCATCCTGTCCTCCGGGCACGGAGATGTCCCCCGTCACGTGGATCGGCACCTGTCACAATCCGGCCGACGGCAAGGATTACGCGATCGCTTACAACGATTGCTGCGGTCGCGGCGCGTGCGGCCGCTGTCAATGCAACCGCAACGAACGCGATATGCCGCTGTACATCCCGTTCCAAGCGAACGACTACAACTGGTGCGCTGGCAGCCGGTCGGACGTGCCCTATAACTGCTCCACCGCCCGGGTGGTGGGGGAAGCCAAATAAGAAGCGAACTCATGCCAGCGCGCGAAATCGTCGCTCTGCTTGTGCTGGTGCCAGGAATTCTGAGTCCTTGCGCGGGCTGGGCGTACGAGCCACAGATGAACTACACGCTGCAGTGCATGGGGTGTCACACACCCGACGGCAGCGGTGTGCCGGATCGCGTTCCATCGATGCGCGAGACACTGGTGCCGTTGGCGGCGAAACCGGATGGCCGACGCTATCTCGTGCAGGTGCCGGGAGCTGCGCAATCCACGTTGTCGGACGCGGAGCTTGCGCAACTGCTGAATTGGATGATCGATTCTCTCAGCGCGACCCGAGGCACGTTCGTGCCTTTCACGGCAAGCGAGGTCAGTCAGTACCGCCGCCACGCATTGCTGGATGTACGCGGCACACGTGAGCGGGTGTTACGCGGGCTGGCACAGTAGTCGCGTCGCAAGGATTCGAAGAGTGGGCTGATTGCCATTTTCGGCTAACGAATCCGGTTCCGAAGTGGCTACGGTAGATCCCTACACAAAAAAGGGACCTCGATATGAGCCACCGTGCCTCCCAGAAAATTAGCTCGACTGCATCGATCCTGTTCAGCGTGATGCTGCCATCCCTTGCGGCGGCGCAGCTCGAGGAGGTCGTCGTCACGGCGCAGAAGCGTCAGGAGAGCCTGCAGGACGTGGGTATCTCGGTAACGGCGTTTTCCGCCAAGCAGCTCGAAGAGCTGAACATCGGCAACACGACTGCCATCACGCAGCAAGTGCCGGGACTGCAGGTGTCGGCCTTCTCTCCGGTACTCACGGTGTTCAATTTGCGCGGCGTGTCGCAGAACAACTTCCAGGACAATCTCGAAGCGCCGGTGGCCGTCTACATGGATGGCGTCTACGTGGCGAGCATGAACGCCATCAATTCGCAGCTGTTCGATGTCGATCGCATCGAAGTGCTGCGCGGGCCGCAGGGCACGCTTTTCGGCCGCAACGCCACCGGCGGGCTCATTCATTTCATCTCGCGCAAGGCCACCGACACCTCGTTCAACGGCTACGTCGAAGCCGGCGTCGCCAAGTTCTCGACGTACAGCCTCGAAGCCGCGTTGGGTGGCTCACTGTCCGACAGAATGCGCGGCCGCATCGCGGCGCGGGGAGAAACATCGGACGGCTACCTGAAGCCGGGCGTCACGAACGGTCAGCAGGCGCAGGGGCGTACCTCGCAAGGCGCAAATGGCTATGCCGTGCGTGGCACCCTGCAGTTCGATGTCACTGACGCGGTGTTGCTCGATCTGACCGGCTCCTACTCGGCGGATCGCGATGTCCCGACGGGCGAATACACGTTTGCAGCGATCGGTTTCGATCCGACCACCGGTCTGGGCCGGTTCACCAACGCCGTCGATCCGGCCAATCCCGATGCCGGGCCGACCAACTTCAGTCGCCGCGCCGTGACGGGCGACCCTTGGCGTCACTCGGGCAACGACGATCCACGCCTGGATCGAACCGTGCGCTCCGGTACGGCGCAAGTGACTGCAAAGCTGGGCGAGGGCATCGAGCTCGTCTCCATCACGAATGCGATGTCCATGGACAAGAAGTACAACGAGGATGCGAATACCTTGGTCGCTCCCTTCTTTCCCTACAACACGCGCACCTCTTACGAGCAGTGGTCGCAGGAGCTGCGGTTGTCGGGCGCGCTCGATCGCTTCCGCTGGCAGGTGGGCGGCTACTATCTGGACATGACGTGGGACACGTTCCAGTACGTTGCCGGCAGCTTCATTCTGAGCGGCGTGACGGGCAGCCTCACCGACACACAGAACATGTCGACCTTCGGCAAGGTGGATTCGCGCAACTGGTCCGCGTTCGGTCAGGCGGAATACGATCTGACGGACGAGCTCACTCTGATCGCCGGCGCGCGCTGGTCCCATGACGACAAGGACCTCGATCTGCGCCGCGTGTATGCGGACGTGCCTGCAGGGATCCCGCCCACCGAAACTTTCAACATCCACGACGTGCCGATTCCGGGCGTGGATCGCATCGACTATGGAGACTATGCGGCGCGCGTTCAGCTCAATTGGAAACCGATCGCGGACCACCTGTTCTATCTTGCCTTCAATCGCGGCATCAAAGGCGGCAACTGGTCGCTCGATCCGCTGGGCTCGGTCGCCAACGAGGATCTCAAGCACGGCCCCGAAAAGCTCCTAGCCTATGAGATTGGCTGGAAGGCGGATCTGTTCGGCGGTCTGGCAAGGCTGAACACGGCAGCCTTTTACTACGACTACCGCGACTATCAGGCCTTTTCGATGTTGGCGGTAACACCGCAGGTGACCAATTCGGACGCGAAGGCCCATGGCGGAGAGCTCGAGCTCACGCTGGCACCGACTGAGGGACTGCTGTTCTCATTGGGCGCCGCCTTCATCGATTCGGAAGTCGACGCAGTGCCCAATCAATTCGGCGGCGTCGTGCGCGATGCCGAACTGCCGAACGCTCCGGCAGTGAGTCTGAACTGGCTGGGTCGTTATGAGTGGCCTGCGCTGGCGGGCAGCATTGGCGTACAAGTGGACGGCCGCTGGAACGACGATCAGTACCTCGAGGGGACGAACGCCCAGGTCTCGCACGAGCCATCGTATGCAGTGTGGAACGCCAGCGTGTCGTATCGCACGGCTGACGAGAAAATTCGGCTTGCCGCGTACGTCAAGAACTTCACGAATGAGGCGTATCGCTCCTACGACCTGGATCTCGGCCTGTTGGGAGTCATGCAGGAGATGTATGCACCGCCGCGGCAGTATGGGGCCAGCGTGACTTACCGCTGGTGACATCCGGTCGGGATGCTACATTGCACTCGTGATCGATCCGGCTATTCATACATTGATTGCGATCGGACTGGCGGTGCTGTTCGGCACCGCCGCCGTCCACAAGGTGCGATCGCCAGCCATGTTTGTGGCGACTCTCGCCGACTATCGGCTGCTACCGCCGCAGCTCTCATCAGCGGCGGCGGTCCTGCTCATCGCCCTCGAGTTCGCACTGGCCGCAGGGCTCCTCTGGCCAGCCACACGAGGACTTGGCGGCATCGTCGGCGCGAGCCTCTTGCTGGTCTATGCGGCGGCGATCGCGATCAATTTGCGTCGCGGGCGTCGCCATCTGGACTGCGGCTGCACGTTGCAGCACCGGCCGATCGGCGGATGGATGGTCGCACGCAATTCAGTGCTCGCGGCTGCCGCGCTCTTGCTGGTCATTCCCATGTCGAGCCGGACGATCCAGAGCACGGATGTTGCTACGATCGTGGCCGCGCTGTGCGTGATCGTGCTGCTCTATGCAGCTGCCGATCTGCTGCTGGCACGGGCAGGCGAGCGCGGATGATTACGCTACCCACGGAGTTCGAATGAGCGCTTTGACCCTCTCGCATGTCATCCTGTGGGTACTGGTCGTTGCACTGTCGCTCGTGGTGCTCGCGCTCGCACGGCAGATCGGAGTCCTGCACGATCGAATCGCGCCCACTGGCGCATTGATGTTCGCGAAGGGACTCGCGGTGGGCGAGCCCGCACCGATCGTCGGTGCCACCGATCTCGATGGGAACGCGCTGCAGATTGGCGCGGCACGCACGGACGGCAAAAGCACGCTGGTGATGTTTCTTTCTCCGACCTGTCCAGTCTGCAAAACATTGCTGCCTGTCGTGAAAGCGAGCCGCGGCAGCGAACGGGATTGGCTCGAGATCACGCTCGCGAGCGACGGTGACAGGGACGAGAACGCCGCATTCCGTACACGCAATGCGTTGGAGGGAGTTGCCTATGTGCTTTCGCCCGCGCTGGGCATGGCCTATCAAATCAATCGTCTCCCCTATGCGGTGCTGCTCGATGAGCACGGCATCGTGCTGGCGCGCGGCTTGATCAATTCTCGTGAGCATCTCGAGAGCCTCTTCGAGGCGAAGCGACTCGGCGTAGCGTCGGTTCAGCGTTACCTCGACAGTCGACGAGGCCAGCGCACCGCCTGAACTGCTTCTTTGCGGTGAGCTCACCTCGATGGAGCGGGATCGCCACACCGCGGAGCTCCTGCGGTTTCGAGCTGCCTCTTTGCAGTGCCGATTTCGGCTAACATGACTTGAATGTTGTCTCTAAGCTCCAGGCCCATATTCATTTGAAGGGTTGGTTCGAGCATGAGCACTCCACTCGACAACATGGACGAGCCAGAGCGCCTGGCCGTTTTCGATACGCTCGCTGCGAGCGCCATCGAGAAGTGGGGCTTGAAGCCGATCTCGCTGCAGCGCGTGGCATGTCGCGAGAATGCCGTGTATTCCATACAGGAGAGCGGCCGGCGCCTGGCGCTGCGTATCCATCGATACGGCTACCACGATCGCCCTTCGCTCGAGTCGGAAGTCGTCTGGATGCAAGCGTTGTCAGACGTCGGCGTCGCGACTCCACCGGTTATCAGTACGCCGCAGGGTGAGGCGATTGCCGAAGTGACGAGCGACGCGATGCGCGTGCCGCACCTGTGCGACGTGCTCGAATGGGTCGACGGCCGACCGCTGGGGTACGCAGAGAACCCCGAGGCGCTCGAGCACACGAGTCTCGTGGACATGTATCGCATCGTCGGTAACATCGCCGCGCGGATCCATCAGCACTCGATCACCTGGCAGAAGCCGGCCGCTTTCATACGGCCGCACTGGGACCGTGAAGGATGCCTCGGGCGGCAAGCGCTCTGGGGACCCTGGCAAGACCTGACCGTTCTCGAAGACGATGAGCGGCGCGTCCTGCACGATGCCGTAGCGATCGTCGATCGCACGCTCGTGCGCTACGGCCGAGGCAGCGAAGTGTACGGGCTCGTGCACGCGGATCTCGTGCCAGACAATCTGCTCGAGCACAACGGCCGCGTGGTTGCCATCGATTTCGATGACAGCGGCTATGGTTGGTATCTGTTCGAGCTGGCCACGGCTTTGTTCTGGTATCTCGGCTCCCCGCAGTACGAGCAGGCGCTCGAGGGTTACGTGGCCGGTTATCGCACCGTGCGTCCGCTGGCCGAGGAGGAGCTGCAACTGCTGCCCCAGTTCCTGCTGAAGCGTGCGCTCGTCTACATGGGTTGGATGCAGACTCGCCGCACGCAGCACACAGCGCGGCGCATGACAGGTCGCGTGCGCGAGCTGAGTCTCGCGCTGGCCAAGCGGGTGCTGGCGGGCAACATGGAATACCGCTCCATTGCATTGCATCTATCGCCGTTACCCGACGGCGTTTGAACTGGAGGCACCCATTTCAGATGCAATCGAATTTGCGGACCCGTCAGTCGCTGCACACCTGCGTCGCAGCCTCGGCTTGACGGAGCTGGTCTCGATTGGCATCGGCATCGTCCTCAGTCAGGGTGCGATGGTGACGATGCTGCAAGTCGCCGGCATGGGCGGCCCCGGCTTCTACATCGCGCTCGGGGTCGCACTGCTGCTCGCTCTCTGTTACGTCGACAGCTTCGCCGAGCTTGCGTTGATGATGCCGCAGGCGGCCGGTCTCGGTCGCTACACGGAGGTCGCGCTCGGCACTTTCCCTGCCATCGTGGCCAATTTTGCCGGCTACATCGTCGTGGCGTTCTTCGCCATTGCGGCCGAGCTGGTGCTCGTCGACAACGTCGTGCAGCAGCTGCTGCCCGGTCTGCTGCCGCCGAACTGGGTCGCCTTCGGCGTATTGATTTTCGCGGCGGCGTTGAACGTGTGCGGCGTCGATCTCTTTGCGCGTCTGCAGACACTGCTCACGGTGCTGAAGGCGGGTTCGATGTTGGGTCTGGGCGCGCTGGCTTTCTCGGTCGTGGCGCCCGCGGCTTCCGGCGCCGCAGCGCTCACCGCACCGACGGCAGCGATTGCAGTGGAATGGGTCGCCGTGATGCCGCTCGTCGCCGCAGCGCTCTGGGGCCTGCTGGGTGCGGAGTACATCTGTCCCATGATCGAGGAAGCACGACAGCCCGCGCGCACCGTGCCGAAGGCGATGTGGATCACATTGGCCGTGTCCACGTTGCTTTACGTCGCGCTCTGCGCCGGCGCCTTGCACGGTGTGCGGCGCCAGGAGCTCGCAAGTTCGGGGCTGCCGCATCTGTTGCTCGCGAACAGAGTCGGCGGCCAGTGGGCGGTGGGGCTGGTTGCCGTGGCGGCATTGTCGGCCAGCGTTGCCCTGGTGAACGGCGCGCTCGCGGCGGTTCCGCGCATGTTGTACGGGATGGCGACCGAGGGCATGGCGTTTTCCATGTTCAAGCGGCTGCATCCTCGCTTCCAAACGCCCTGGGTCGCGATTGTCGGCCTCGCTGCGGCGATCGCAGCGTCGCTCGTGCTGCTGAGCGGTGAGTCGAAGGGCTTTACGGTGCTGATACTGAGTGCGGCGGCGTCATGGTTCCTGGCCTACATCGTGGCGCATCTCGATGTGCTGGTGCTGCGTCGCCGTTATCCGCACCTCACGCGGCCCTATCGCAGCCGCTGGCTGCCGTGGCCACAACTGCTGGGCATTGCTGGAATGGCTTACGCGTTCTGCAACGCATCGCCCGACCCGGCGTTGACGCATTCGATCTACGTGAACGTCGGCGTCGTCCTCGCGCTCATCGCGCTGATCGCGGCGGTGTGGGTGAGGGCAGCGATGAAGCGCAAGTTGTTCGAGCCCGTGGCGCTCTGATGGCGCACATCGATCCGAGTGCGCGTTGACGCAACAACACTGAATCATTCCGCGTCCGCCTCGCAGCGAGAAAGATCGGGAGAAGCGGACGAATCCAGAACATCACAATAGTGAGCGAGGTTCCGATGCGAAAGTTTTTGGTGGGGTCATTGCTGTCGATCGTGCCACAGCTCCTGAGCTCGTTGCCTGCGTCCGCGGCGATTGCCGAGTGCAATCCCGGGCAGTTGCAGGCCAGTGCACCCAGCGGCATGACCATCAAGGACGTGCCCGATCTGGTGGGCGGTATGGATGGCGCACCGCCTGCAAAGACGGTGAAGGGAGTCGCGTACGTGCCAGCGGACGCCGGCAATGTTCCTGAGTACTGCTATGTCACGGGTACCGTGATGACCAATGCCGCCACCGGCAAGGTGGCGCACTTCGCCGCCGCCGTGCCTTCGAAGCAGGCATGGAACGGCAAGTTCATGTTTCAGGGATGCGGCGGTAACTGTGGCGAGATCTACCCGCCGAGCATCGACGCATTACGCAAGGGCTACACCGTCTGGGCCACTGACGACGGTCACGTCGCGAAGCCCAGCCCGGAGCCCAGATTGTGGCCGTCAGCTGACGCCAGTTGGGCTGTCACCGCGCCCGGCCGTCGTGATGAAGACGCGATTGCGGATTTCTACCATCGCGCCGTTCACGCCGTGACCGAGGCGGGCAAGAAGTTCGTGCGCAAGCACTACGGCAGGCAGCGACTCGCGTACTCGTACTTCCACGGTTGTTCTGACGGCGGGCGTGAAGCCATGGTCGCGCTGACCCACTATCCGCAGGACTTCGACGGAATCATCGCCGGGGCGCCGTATTTCGACATAGCCAACGAGATCGTCACCACGGTGGTGGGCGTGCAGGCGCAATTGCGCTCGTCGGCAGCCGCCATTGGGCCGGAGCTCTTTGCTGAGGCGGATCGCATCATCGACGCACGATGCGATGCGACCGATGGCGTGCAGGATGGCCTCATCCAGAATCCCGCGCGCTGCGATTTCAATCCGTATCGTGATTTGCCCAGCTGCGGCAGCAACAATTCGGCAACCGATAATGCGTCGAACCGCCGGTGCTTTACCCCCGAGCAGATCGATTCGCTGAGCATCATCACTTCCGGCATCACGAACGAGTCCGGCAAGGTCGTCTACCCCGGCTTCTCAATCAGCAACGTGCACTCTGGCGTGAAGGTGGAGCTGGAGTCGAACTTGTTGGCTTACTGGCTCGGCTTCCCGACGCCTCCGGACTCTCTCCAAGGCCCGGAGCCTTGGAGTCACGATCCTGCAGGGCAGCCGCTGGGTTGGTACTGGGGTAATCAGACGATGCGCTACTTCGTCTATGACGGGGCAAGCGATTTCAACGCGCTGAAGACGCCCGGCATCACCTTCAAGAACAGCGGGAATGGAATGCACGCGGTCATCCCGCAACGGACCGTGGAGTTGTTCAATCGCATGGTCAGGGAGGGCAGTGGGGCAACACCTGCAGCGGCCGATGCGTTCCTGCGGCAAGGACGCAAGCTGATCATGTATCACGGCTATAGCGACGGAGACATCACGCCCTACCGCACGATCCAATATTACCGAGAGCTGGCCCAGCGACATGGGGGATACGAGCAGCTGCGCAAGCATGCACAGCTCTACATGGTTCCCGGCATGGGCCACTGCATGGGCGGACCGGGACCGACCCTGTTCGGTCAGTTCTTCGCTCCTCACAAGTCGGATCCGCAGCACGACATCATCAACGCGCTCGAGGAGTGGGTTGAGCGAGGCAAGCAGCCGGCTCAGCTCATTGCAACCAAGTACGACAAGGACGACATGGAGCGGCGAGCGGTTGTGCGCTCAATGCCGCTCTGCCCGTATCCCGCGATGGCACGGTACACGGGGCACGGTGATATCGAGGATGCGATGAATTGGAATTGCCCATCGAGCGATCGAAGACTCGATGAAGTCGGATCCGTGGGGACTCGATCGGGACTGTATGCGCCTCTGCCGGACTAGGGCCTGATGCAAGGCGCAAAGCGCAGCCCATATGTCCCATGCCCATTTTGACGTGGCGGCAAGCTTTGTAACGCGGCAGCAGACCCTTAATTCATTGAGGTATAGCGATATGCACGGCATCGATCCAGAAAAGATTCGCACGCTGCACGAAAGAGAAGAAAAGCTCTATCGGCAACAGAACCCAAGGTCTTTGGAACTGTACCAGCGCAGTCTGGAGACCCTGCCCAATGGTGTTCCAAACTACTGGATCAAATACTTCCCGCATCCCTATCCGCTGTTCTTCAAGGAAGCGAACGGGGCGCATGTCACCGATGTGGACGGGAACAGTCGCATCGATGTCTGCCTTGGGGGCACGGCATGCCTGTTCGGATATGGCAATCCGCATGTCGTCGAGGCGGTCAGCTACCAGATGGCCCACGGATCCTCTCCGCTATTGGCCACGGAAGATGGCTACTACGTTGGGCTCGGGATGAAGCGAGCGTTTGGTCTGCCGTTCTGGCAGATCTATGTCTCTGCGACCGAGGCGAATCGAAACGCGATTCGCCTCAGTCGGATGCTGACCAATCGCGACAGGATCCTGATCTTCAACGGGGGCTATCTCGGAGCGATCGAGGACACGTTCGCGGCGCTCGAAGGCGGCAAGACCATCCTGGAGCATGGGGTTCACCCGAACGCAAGGGACATCGCGCGCACCACGAGGGTGGTCGAATTCAATGACATCGATGGAATCGAGAAGGCGCTGGCAGATGAACAGGTCGCGTGCGTCCTGGGGGAGCCGGCGATATCGAACGGCGGCATCGTTCTGCCGAAGCCCGGATTCCACGAAGCGTTGCGGGCGGCAACCAGAAAGACCGGAACGTTGCTCGTCGTCGATGAGACGCAGTGCGTGGATGCTGGATTTGGCGGCTACTCGCGGGCAGCAAATCTCCAGCCGGACATCATGACGATGGGTAAGCCCATGGCGGGAGGAATTCCAGTGGGACTTCTGGGGATGACTCAGAAGATTGCAGAACGAGTGGCGAACAACATTCTTGCGCTTTCATCCCGTGTAAATCCGGGTATGGGATCCACCTTGGCTGGAAGCGCAATCCAATTGAAGGCGATCCGCGCCACGCTGGAACACGTCATGACGGAGAAGAACTACGAAACGATGCTGCTGCGCGCGGATGCGGTGCAAGCAGGCATGGAACGGACTTTGAAGGAGCACGGCCTGCCTTGGACCGTGACGAGGCTGGGCGCCCGTGTAGAGCTGTGCGGTCTGTCCAGAGCGCCGGTCAACGTCACGGAAGCCAAGAACGCCCAGGACCCTGCGTTTGATGCGTGTCTGAACGTGTATGCGGTGAATCGCGGTGTGTTCCTCACGCCTTTCGGGAACACCATCGTCACGTGCCCGCCGCTATCCAAGGACGACGTCGACTTGCACAATCGAGTCTTCAAGGAATTCATTCAGGAAGTGGTTTGAAGGAGGGCAAGGAAGGCGCTGGGTTGGGAAGGCTGTTAAGGCTTACAGGAAACAGGCTACAGCCAACAGCCAGAGCGCCAAGTTTCTTGCCGTAGCCCGTAGCCCGTAGCCCGTAGCCCGCAACCTACGACGCCACGCCCCGTTTGCTGTCGTTGTACAGGCGATACTGCGTGCTCACCCGGCCGGAGTGAACGTCGATCGTCTGCCAGCCGGTTACGTCGCGGTCCGAGAAAGATGCCGTGCGCTCGATATTCACCGTGAGCTTCGGCAGCAAGGCCCCGCCGTTCGAGTAATAGCTCTGCGGATACGTCCATGGCCAGGCGGTTGGCATGATGGAATTGAAGCTGATGTTGCCGATCTGGTTGTACTGAATCTGGTGCACATGGCCGTACAGCACCGATACGCGCTCGAAAGGGGCAAGTAGCGCCTGCACGTCTTCGGCATCTTCGGTCCAGAAATTCCATCCTTGGTGGATCTTCTGCAGTGGTGCGTGCGAGAAGACGACGACCGGCGTCGTCCTGGCGATGTTCGCGAGATCTTTCGCAAGCCAGCTGCGTTGTTGCTCGCCGACCATGAAGGGCGAGCTGTCGGCACT
>DATELY010000287.1:0-23688 GCA_035276085.1 Steroidobacteraceae bacterium
GAGATCTAAGAGGTACAAGAAGTTCAGCGCCGGAAGAAAAAGCACATCACCGCCGACCACACTCTTTTTGATGAAAGTGAGAAGGCTGTCGTAATCGTCGACGCGCCTTAGCTTTAGACGCCCTAACATCAGCAATGCCACGTTCACCGCAGTTCGATCCGGGTGCGAATGCTTAGTTGGCCTCAACATCGCCTATGTCTCCGATGTCACAATTCCAGTACATGTAAAACAACATGGCACGGGTTAGCCGTTTGTGGCCACGCTGACGAAGTATAGGATCACGCCCGAACAGCAGATCAACGAGATACTCCATAACGTGATCGAAGGTTTGGTAGTCCTTTCGCTTCGCTAGTACCTTGAGCTGGAATTCGTCGGCAGTTGATTCGTAGAGTTGTAGCAGGTCAAGATTCTCTGGAGCTGCAAGAAAGGCTCGAATCTGCGTCGTTTCTTTCAGGTACCTCTTTCTTTGCGCTTTCGCGTACTCCGGTGTCATGTGGTTCAGCAAATTCTTCCGTTCGTACGACACGCGCGGAGCAGGCGGATCATCTATCACTGCTGCAAGGTCAGATCTGTTCCGTGCGAGTGCCTGTACCACTTCGGCGAGGTCGTCGGAGCTGACGATCAACGGTGAGTCCACGGGATCTATATCAGCCATTTGTGCTATTGCGGGAAACATCTTCAACCAAAGTTCCAACTGTTCCACGCCACACAAGTAGATTGACACGATCGGTAAGCCCGCTTCACGCGCGACGTAGTCACGTATTTCGCTTTCTGCATTTCCGGCGAGTCGTCTATTGGCAAAAAGCATGTAATGATCGAGTTGCTTATTTGCTCGCAAGGTCCGAATCCGTGGAATCTCCTCAGCTAAGACGCTGTTCGATCCATTCGGATTGTAGAAGTCGGACTCTGAAAAATTACGGTTGTGGCCATTAGTGTGTTTGGCCTGAATTATCGTGATCCCCACCCATGGAGCTGCCTTGCTGGGATGGAGTTCTGCCGTGCCTACGAACTTTGCATCTCGGCCACCATCGGGACCTCTCGAAAAGGCTTGCGTGGACACGCCAAGTAGATACCTACATAGAAAGACAACAAGGTCTTCGAATTGCCCGTCGCTGAGATCCTCGTAGGCGTACTTCATGCGTTACATCCGTGCGCAGTTGTCCATTATTGTTCGTCGAGCCAGAGCGGTGCTTTCCTAAGCTGCTCGTCCGGGCCTATTAAGTGCCGCTTCATCGGTCACTATTTAGTCACCTGTAGTTTCACGCGTGCTTGTTTCTGCAACTGGCCTAATACGTCAAAGAGATTCCTGGCCTGAGGATTACCACGTGGGCCAAACATGCGCATCAGGCTTTTCGGCGATGTGCCAGTTGCGGCGCCGAGTTTCTCGAAACCCACTGTCGAGTTGATGTAATCCCGCAGCATCCTCTTGCCGGTCTCCAGATCCCCTCCGAGCATCTTATCGATGCCCTTACACAAGAGAGTTTCAGGTGTTGTGCAACTGCGCCCTACTGCCACTGATTACTGCCCGTCCATTGGGGTTTCTCGCAGAGAGTCGCGAGGGTAACGCAAACGTTACCACTACGCAAACGATGATCCGAAGAGCTCGCAAGCGCGGGGCCGCTACGTCGGTAACGGCCCCGCGTCCCCAGCGACCGCACACACACGCTGCACCAACGCCGGCTTCGGCCGCTCGATACGGCCCTGTTCGAAGGCGATGACCGTCAGTCGCTCGCGCACGCGGTCGAGCAGTTCGTTCGGGCGCAGCAGGAAATCCGGATTCGACGGCTTGCCCAGGCGTTCGTTGCCGACCATGAACGTTTCGTAGATCAGCACGCCGCCGGGCCTGAGCAGGTCGAGCACTGCATCGAAGCGCGGGCGATGGAGATAGTTCGTCACGATCACGCCGTCGAAGCACGCGGCGCCGTAAGGCCACGCACCTTCCTCGAGATCGCAGACTCGCGTGGAGACTTTCGGGATGACGGCTAGCGGTGCAACGCTCGCGGCATCACGATCGACCGCTTCGATGCGATAGCCCATCTCTGCCAGCAAGCGCGTGTGGCGGCCCGAGCCGCATGCGACGTCCAGCACGCTGCCATCGGCGGGGATCAACGGCGCGAAGCGGCGGACCCACGCAGAGGCGATCATCGTCTCAAGCAACGAGGTTCCGGACCGGAACGTCCGGACTGACATCGGCTTCGTAATCCACGCGCTCGATGCCGAAGCCGAACAAGCGCAGGAACTCGCGCTTGTAGCCATCGAAGTCCGTGAGCGCGTGCAGGTTCTCGGTCGTGACCTTGGGCCAGAGCTCCTGCACGCGTCCTTGCACGGCATCGTCGAGCTCCTTGAGATCCGCGCGCAGGCGGCCCGCTTCATCGAGATGCGGCCCGGAGCCGTACAAGCTGTCCTTGAACAGACCGTACACCTGCTCGATGCAGCCTTCATGCGTGCCGCGTTCCTTCATGACTTTGAACAGCAGCGACAGATACAGCGGCATCATCGGAATCGCCGAGCTCGCCTGCGTGACGACGGCTTTCAATACGGATACGCGCGCGTCCCCGCCCGTTTTCGCGAGCTTCTCGCGGATGGCAAGGCACTTGCGATCCAGATCCTTCTTGGCCGCGCCGATCGAGCCATTCCAGTAGATGTCTTGCGTGATCTGCTTGCCGACGTAAGTGAATGCGGTGGTTTTCGCGCCCGGTGCGAGTACGTTGGCGTCGAGCAGTGCGTCGATCCACATCTGCCAGTCCTCGCCTCCCATCACGGCGACGGTGTTGTCGATTTCGCTCTGCGTGGCGGGCGGCAGCGAAATCTCCTCGACGATCTCTTTATCGGTATTGATGGTTCGCAGCGTGACGGATTTGCCGATCGGTTTCAGTGTCGAGTTGTACACCTCGCCCGTCTTGGGATGTGTGCGTCGCGGTGAGGCGAGGCTGTAGACCACGAGATCGACCTGGCCCAGGTCTTTCTTGATCGCGTCGATCGTGCGCTGCTTGATCTCATCGGAGAACGCATCGCCATTGATGTCCTTGGCGTAACGACCCGCGGCCGTCGCGAACCGCTCGAACGCTGCGGTGTTGTACCAGCCGGCCGTGCCGGGCTTGGTGGCGCTGCCGGCCTTCTCGAAACAAACGCCCAACGTATCCGCACCGCACGCGAACGCGGAGGTGATGCGTGCTGCCAGGCCATAGCCGGTGGAGGCACCGATCACGAGCACCTTCTTGGGACCGGAAATGATCGGGCCTCGTGCAGCGACGTAATCGATCTGCTCTTTGACGTTGGCCTCGCACCCCAGCGGATGGGCCGTGACACAGATGAAGCCGCGCACGCGGGGCTTGATGATCATGCGTTCTCCGATTCTTCCAGCAGCAGCGAGGGCGGAAGCATAGTGGATATGCCCGCTGGATTTCACCGGCGAGCCGGCCGGTAGGGCCAGACCCTGGGAGGCACGAACCCGCGCAATCCCGCCCGGCCATGTCACTCTAAGCGACTGAAATCGAAAGGACTCGTAAGCGACCCCTCTCAGCCCCAAACTATATTTTCCTCACCCGGTATCCACTGACCTCGAAAACGCCCACTACTACTATATGGGCAGTGTGATTGCCTGGCCGGGGTGCACGTGGACAGCGATAAGCAACGCGCCTTTTTGACCGCGATGGCGGGCCAGCACGACGGCAAGCTGCGACGGTTCTTGAAATCCCGCCTGCGCGACGCCGTGGCCGATGTTCCCGACCTCATGCAGGAAGTCTTTTTGCGCCTCATGCGAGTACCCGATCCCGATTCCATCCGCAGACCGGAGGCGTATCTGTTCACGGTCGCCAAGGCCGTGCTTCACCAGCATCGCGCGCAACAGGCCGCCGCGCCCGAAGCGGTCGACATCATGGATGTTCTGGCAGAGATCCAGGAAGACCGAAGCATCGGCCCCGAAGGGCAGCTGGACGCCGAACAACGCCTCGCAGAGCTGCAGCGCGCACTGTCGCAGCTGCCTCGGAAAGCCTACGCCACGCTGGTCCTGAACCGCATCGGCGGCATGCCGCTGGACCAGATCGGCGAGCAACTCGGGATCTCACGTCCCATGGCCAAGAAATATCTCGCCAAGGCCTTGAGCGCCTGCCGGCAGCACGATCAGGACATCGGATAAGGACGGATCCCGTGACGCACACCCGAAACAAACCCAATCAACAGATCCTCGACGAAGCCGCCGAGTGGTTCGTCGACTTTCGCGAGGGCGATCTTGACGCCACTGCCCAGCAAGCCTTCAACCAGTGGCTGCGAAGATCGCCCGAGCACATCGCCGCCTACATGGAAATCGCTGCCTTCTGGGCCGATGTTCCCAATTTCGTGGCAAAAGAAAGTATCGATGTGCCGGCCCTCATCGCCTACGCCCGAAGTGAGGACAACATCGTCCCTTTGGCCGCAGCCGGCAGCACCTCGCGCCGTGAGCATGCCAAACCGGCTGACTCTGCAAGAACCCGAACGATGACTGCAGCGGTGGCCTCTACACCGGCGACCCGTACGCAGACAACCCGCTCATGGAAAGGGAGGGGCTTACTCGCAGCCTCCTTGGTCGTTGCACTCGTCGGACTCGCCTCGTGGTCGGCCATGCAACGCGATACCTATCGCACCGAGGTCGGCGAACAACGCTCAGTCTTACTGAAGGACGGCTCCACCGTAGAGCTCAACGCCAAATCACGCCTGCGCGTGCGCTTCACCGATGAAACGCGCGACATCGAGCTCCTCGAAGGCCAAGCGTTGTTCCACGTCACCAAGGATCGGCAGCGCCCCTTTATCGTCCACAGCGGCGATACGAGCGTACGGGCGGTCGGCACCCAGTTCGACGTCTATCGCAAGAAAACAGGCACCACGGTCACGGTAATCGAAGGTCGGGTTGCGGTGGATTCTTCGCTGCCGACATCCTCCGGATTTCCAACCGCGAGCCCTTCACCGAAGCAGGTTGAGAACTTCGATAACCACGACGTTCGCGCCACGCCGATCATCCTTTCCGCGGGCGAGCAGCTCGTGGTCGGCGTGAACAAGCCGTCACTGCCACAGCCTGCCAACATTCCCGTGGCCACCGCGTGGACGCAAAGACAGATCGTCTTTCAGGGCGCCCCCTTGGGCGAAGTCGTCGAGGAGTTCAACCGCTATAACCCGCGCCAGATGAAACTTCTCGACGAGACCTTGCAAACCGTGCGCGTCAGCGGCGTCTTCTCCTCGACCGAGCCTGCCTCGTTGCTGCGTTTCCTGCGCGACCAGGTGCACCTCGAGGTCACCGAGGACGATGAAAGTATCCGAATCTCCCGCAGGTAGGACTCCTCCGTGCCAGCGTCGCAGGAGTCTTGAAGAGATTAACAATTCGATGGTCCCCGACCGCTTCGGCCTGGGACGCTCGCCGACCACATGATGCGCCACCGGCGTATCGCTCCAACCGCTTCTCCATCGTCCTGGAGAAGATGCCTTGCCTCGCGCGCATCAAACGAAGACGAGGCCCGTCTTCATTCCATCGAGAGGAAACCGATGCGGCTCGGAGCTGGAGGCTTGCTCGACTCCAACGCTGGACAAAGATGACAACTATATTTTCTCGGATAGGTATCCATTCACACTTTTTTACCGCTCATCCTAAATAGAGGTTCGTCATTTTCGATGACACCCGTGACCGATCATATAAAAAAGGGAAGGGTCCTTATGCGTCTCAGCGTCGCAATGGCAGTCGCATGCCTATCCATCTCGATCCTGCTCGCAGCCGAACCCGCACGTTCTGCTGTTCGCCGGACAACCAATATCCCTGCTCAATCATTGGGCACAGCGCTGCAAACCCTGGCCAAGCAGCGGGCCTTCCAGGTCGTGTATCTCTCCGATGCCGTCGATTCGATGCAGACGGCGGGGGCATCGGGGGAGCTGACACCGGATGAGGCACTGAAACAGCTCCTCAATGGAACGGACCTGACCTATCGATACCTCGACGAATCGACCGTCACTGTTTACCCGGCTGATGAGCCACAGGCCATGAATGGATCCCCGGGAAACGCTCCATCTGTCGCGCTGGGTGGAGCCGGCGTACAGGATGAGAAAAGGTCGATCTGGCAACGACTCAGGCTGGCAGAGGCGACCAATGCACACTCTGCGGCTTCCACCTCCGCGTCTGCTGCGGAAGGTGAAGGTTCTCCTTCAAGCACGAAACTGGACGAGGTCCTCGTAACCGCGCGCAAACGGACGGAGAACGTTCAAAGAGTTCCAGATGCCGTCACGGTATTCGGCAGTGACAAGATTGAAAGCACTGGAATCGAGCGGCTCGGCGATTTCATGAGCTTGACCCCGAACCTCAATTTTCAGGACGGCTCTGCATTCAGCAGCGGCTATATCTTCATTTCCATGCGCGGCATCGCGAATGGCCAGCAGGGTTGGGCTCCAGTTACTTTTACGGTCGATGGCGCAAGAGTCGCTTCTCTGGACGATATCAACTTGGGAAGTCTGGTCGATATCGAGCGCATCGAAGTTCTCCGCGGCCCGCAAAGTGCACTCTATGGCGCGGGCGCCATTGCCGGCGCGATCAATGTCATCACCAAAGCACCCACCAACGATTTCGAGTTGAAGACAAAGGCCGGGTACGGCAAGGGAAATGACCGGAGAATCTCGGCCGTGGCATCGGGCGCAATTACTCCCGACCGGATTTTTTATCGCGTGAATGCCTCGTATCGGAATTTCGACGGTCTGATACATAGTGCCAGTAACGGGATCGATCTTGATTTCCAGGAGCAGGTTCAGCTCGATGGTCGATTGATCTTCAAACCAACGGATGCGTTCTCGGCCGATCTCCGAGTACACCGTGTCGAGGAAGACAACCCTTCTACCTATCAGGACAAGGTCGCCAGTCCGGCATTTTTGAATACGTTCAACCACGCGACCCGAGCCAGGAGGCGCTTCGCCGGCACGGAAGATCGCACGGGCACCACCTATACCTTGAAGCTGAACTGGGAATCGGCATTGGCAACGTTTTCATCGGTAACCGGTTACAGCAACCTGCGTCAAAACGCGCTGGCCAGTACTTGCGTTGACGATCCTGACAATCCAGCACTGGACACGGATCCGATCACTCCGGGATTCCAGGTGGGATGTTTGTTTGGGATCGCGTTAGGGTCCGCCGCGGGGCCCGGCGAGAACGTCGATGAACTATTCGACAGCGAGGATGATTTCAAAACGATAACCCACGATATGCGCTTATCCTCCAATGGAGACAGCGGTTTGAATTGGATGCTCGGGTCTGAGCTGCTTCATCGCAAAACGCTGAACGGTTATGACTTGGGCTTCATTGTGCCTCCGCCAGGAGGGACAGGGGCCGATGTCATTTGTTGCGAGCCGGTTGTTCACAGCTTTGGGCGTTGGGATGCGCGCAAGGACTTTTGGTGGGGCATCTACGGCCAACTCTCCTACGATGTTACCGACAAAATGGAAGTAACCTTCGCGGGCCGCTTCGACAAAATTGAAAACAAGAACACTCAGTACACGGATAGATCGAAAGCGGTCATCGTTCCGACGTTGAACACCGACGGAGTTCTGGTCGATACGGCAAAAAATAATGACGAGTCTTTTCAGCCGAAAGTGCAATTGAGGTATGACTGGACGGAGGCGACGTCTACCTACGTCAGCTGGTCGAAAGGCTTTCGTTCGGGATTTTTCAATTCGGGTTCATTCACCCGTTCAGAAAAAACCACCAACTACGAGGCGGGTGTAAAAACGCGATCATGGAATGGGCGGCTGGTAACGAACCTGGCGGCTTTTCACATCGATTATTCCGATCAGCAGTTTTCCATCATCATTCCGGAGCCGCCATTCCGCGTAACCGTGACCATTCCCAAGACGAATATCAACGGCTTCGAATTCGAATCGAACTGGCGCGCCCTTGAATCATTGACGTTGTCTGCTTCAGCGGGATATCTGGATTCCAAGCAAGCTGGAGGAGGCAGATCGCCATTGGCGCCGAAGTGGTCGGCGAGCCTGGTCGCGGATTTCGTTCATCCTCTGATCGATACCTGGGATTTCAAATTCAACGCAGCCTATACCTACCAGGCTGCCCAATTCCTGGAACGGGGCGAGCTGTATGAAGTCGACCCGACGCATTTCCTGAACCTGCGGACGGGCGTGGCCAATGAGCATTGGAATGCGTCTTTCTGGGTAAGAAACGCCACCAATCGCAGAACTGCGCTGGCGCAGTTTTCTCCCTTTGCCGGCGGGTACCTTCGTTATCAGAACCGACCCATCAGCTACGGAGTCGAGGTCGGTTACAACTTTTGATCTGACGAAAGTATCGAGCGCCGAGAGAGCCGCGTCCTTCACATTGGAGAGGCAAGCGTGAATCGATTTCGGGTGGCAGTGGACGTCGGAGGTACGTTCACGGACTTTGTAATTTTCGACACGGAAACCGGTACGGCGAGGACCGGCAAGGTGCTGAGCACAACGCAGGACCAGGCCCGAGGTGTGCTCACCGGCCTGCGCACGGAAGTGGGTGCTCTCGCGAACATGACCTCGCTGGTTCATGGAAATACCGTCGGCCTGAACGCGTTTTTGGAACGCAAGGGGGCTCGCACCCTGTTCGTGACGACTGACGGCTACCGGGACGTTCTCAGGCTGGGACGAGGAGATAAAGATCGATTGTTCGTGGTTCGCTATCGCAAGCCCGAGCCGCTGGTGCCCGTCACCGACGTCGAGACCGTGCGGGAGCGCCTGAACTTCGACGGTTCGGTACGCACTGCGTTGAACGAGGTGGATGTCGAGCGAATTGCCGAGCGCGTCCAGCGTGAACAGATTGCGACGGTCGCAGTGTGCTTGCTCCATGCCTATCGCAATCCCGAGCACGAATTGCGGGTTCGCGACATCCTGCTCGCGCGCGTGCCGAAGCTGTCTGTGTCGCTGTCGCACGAGGTGGCGCCCGAGTGGCGAGAGTATGAGCGTAGCTCGACGACTGTGCTGAACGCATACGTCGCTCCTGCGGTCGACCGTTACCTCAACACGCTGACGAAGGAGCTCGATAACGGCGGCTTTCGATCCGCGCTCCACATCATGCAATCGAATGGTGGCGTGACCACCGCGGCGGTCGCTCGCAAACTGCCCGTGCACTCTCTCTTGTCAGGCCCCGTCGGTGGAGTGATTGGTGGTGCGACGTTGTCGAAGGAGCTCGAGCGTCCCAATCTACTCTGCGTAGACATGGGGGGCACCTCGTTCGATGCGAGCATCATCGTCGATGGCTCGCCGAATATCTCGACGCAGGCGACGCTCGAGCGCATGCCGGTGCTCACACCGTTGCTCGACATTCACACCATCGGAGCCGGTGGCGGTTCGATCGCAACGGTCGAAGCGGGTGGCTTGCGAGTGGGGCCGGAAAGCGCGGGCGCGGAGCCCGGTCCGGCGTGTTATCGGCGCGGAGGGACAAAGCCGACCGTCACTGACGCAAATGCTCTACTTGGACGAATAGACCCCGACTACTTCCTCGCCGGCGGTATGCCCCTGGACGTCGGCGCTGCCAAGCGCGCCATCGAAACGGTGTCGGCGCCGCTTGGGCTGTCACCCGTCGAAGCGGCGACCGGCATATTGGCGATCGTCAACGCGAAGATGGCTGACGCGATGAGGACCCTCACGATACTCAAGGGCGTCGACCCGCGAAAATTCTCTCTGGTCGCATTTGGTGGGGCCGGCCCGATGCACGCAGCAGCGCTGGCCGAGGAAGTCGGAATCTCGGAGGTGATCATTCCCTGGGCACCGGGAACCTTCTCGGCGTGGGGCATGCTGCATACCGACATGCGACGCGATCTCGTCGCCTCCTACTACCAACCCGCCGCAACCGTCGACCCCCTCGACCTGGCCCGGCGCTTTGACGGGCTCACATCAGAAGGCGACAGACTGCTCGAGGCCGACGATGTGCCCATCCCTCAACGCCGCTTCACGCGGCTCGTGGACATGCGCTACCAAGGTCAGGAGTACACCTTGACCATCGCGATGCCAGACGGAAATGAATGTCGAATCGGCGCACTGATCGATAGTTTCCACCGGGAATATCACACTCGATTCGGCCACAGCACGCCGGGAGCCCCGCTCGACATGGTCGCACTGCGCCTGATCGCCACGGGCAGGAATGAGTGGCCACTCAGCATGCCCGAGAAACGAATCACACGGGATGCGCGGAAGAAGATTTCGCGAACAGTGGTTTTCGATGGGAAAGAGCATCAGGCCGCGATCGTCCATCGAAGCACGCTCGCCGATGACGACGTAGTCAAAGGCCCCGCGATCATAGAGGAGCCGACGTCGACCACCGTCGTGCCGCCCGCGTGGAGTGTCCGGCTGGGGCCGGCTAATGCGCTCCTTATGACCGCGATTGAAAGGGCTTCTCAATCATGACCAGTGCTAACTCAACATCCGCCGTCGACGTGGTCACGACCGAGGTCATCCGCAACTTTTTTCAGTCCTGCGCAGAGGACATGAATGCAGTTCTCATCCGTTCTGCCTATTCGCCCATCATCTACGAAGTGCGCGACTGCTCGGTCGTGTTGCTCGATGCCAATGGCGACATGCTGGGCATGAACAACGGTCTCCCCATCTTCTTGGGGAACCTGGAGTTCTGCGTCAAGTATGCGATCGATGCGCTTGGCAAGGACTCCTTCCGGAAGGGGGACGCATACGTTCTCAACGACTGCTACATCGGCGGTGGGCATCTCAACGATGTAACGGTGTTCACGCCGATATTCTGGAATGACCAACTCGTGGGCTTCGGCGCCACGCGGGCGCACTGGATGGACATCGGAGCAAAAGACCCGGGCGTATCGATGGATACCAGGGACATCCATCAAGAGGGCTTTCGCATCGGCCCCACAAAGGTGATCGAGGGTTACCGGCTGCGGGCCGACTGGCTGGACATGTTCAAGCGAAACTCACGGTTTCCCCACATGCTGGTAGGCGACTTCAACGCGCAGGTTGCAGCCTGCCGAACCGGTGAAGAGCGTTTTGCGGCTGCGCTCGATCGCTTCGGCGCGGACACCCTGTGGGCGGCACGCGATGCAATTTTCCGGCAGACGGCGGAGCTCGAGCGCACGGCGATTCGAAATCTGCCCGATGGTGTGTATACCGCGGAAGGCATGCTGGACAGCGACGGGGCGGGGACAGGTCCGATTCCGCTGCGCGTCAAGCTCATCATATCGGGCGAAGATGTCACCCTCGACTTTGACGGCGCACCACCCATGGTGGCCGGCTCGATCAATGGCTCGAAGACATCGACAATTTGCGCAGCGCGTTACGCCTATAAGTGTCTCGTCCTGCCTGAGCGCGGTGTCGATGGAGGCTCGTTTTCAACGCTGACCATCAAGATTCCGCCGGGCAGCATCCTCAGCGCGGAGGAGCCGGCTGCCTGTCAATACTATTACAGCCCGCTCGGACTACTTCACGACCTTACGATTACAGCTCTCGCGAAGGCGCTTCCGGATGCAGCGGCTGCCGCTCATCACGGTGACTCGATGAACGTGGCCTTTGCCGGAGTCGATCCGCGAAGTGGCTCGCCCTATGTTTCCATCGACGCCACTGCCGGCGGCTGGGGCGGCTTCGAGGGATGCGATGGAGCGGACGCGCTGCTGGGTTCCAGCCTGGGCGCCATCAAGATCCATTGCACGGAGATCTTCGAAGCCAATTATCCGATCCGTGTCCGCGAATATGCGCTCCGTCCCGAATCGGAAGGCCCCGGGCGTTTCCGCGGAGGCTTTGGCGTTCGCCGCACGTATGAGTTCGATGCGGACACGAGTGTCTTCCTGTGGTTCGAGCGCTCGGTCACTCCCGCGTGGGGACTGTTCGACGGCGAAGGGGCTATCGGTCCCGTAGTCGATATTTCGGGCAGTCGTGAGTGCCATGAACTGAAAGTAAACCGGCTTCCGGTCAAGGCGGGCGACGTGATGACTCTCTACACGGGCGGCGGCGGCGGCTGGGGAGATCCCTTCGAGCGCGATCCAATCGCAGTGCTCGAGGACGTGCGGGATGGACTGATATCGCCGCGGCGCGCCGCCGAGCGGTACGGCGTCGTCCTCGCGGCAGCCGGTACCGCAATCGACGCCGCCGCCACCGAGAAACGCCGCGCCACGCGCCGACGTCGCTGACTCTTCGCATCACGCGCTTGACCAAAGCACACGGGTCAGCGCGGTATGGCGCGTCCGTCCGTTACTTGTATGCAATCGCCGCGCTTGCCGGGCCGGCCAGTGGCAACACCTCCGTCCGCTTGAAGCCCGCTTCGCGACACCAGCGATCGAAATCGGCGCCGGTGTAGTCGAACGCATCGCCGAACTCGATGAGCATGTTGAGCGACATCAGCAGGCCGAAGGCATTCGTGCGGCGGGCATCGTCGATCAGGTTCTCGATGACGACGAAGCAGCCACCTTCAGGCAGCGCGTCGTAAGCCTTGCGGATGAGCATGCGTTTGTTCTCGAGGTTCCAATCGTGGAGGATCATGCCCATCGTGATGATGTCCGCCGAGGGAAACGCATCGGTCTGGAAGTCGAGCGGTTTTGCCTGCACGCGCGCTTCCAACCCGTCCGCTTCGATCTTGCGCTCGGCAATGACCGTGACCGCGGGCAGATCCAGCGTCGTGCAACGCATGTGCGGGTGTCGTGTGGCAACGATGCGGGCGAGCTGTCCCGTGGCGCCGCCCACATCGGCCAACGTGCGGCGCTTCGAGAAATCGAATTTCTTCGCGAATGCCTGGAAGTTTGCGGCGGAGATGCCGGCCATGGCATCGAGGAACTGCTCCAGTCGCGCAGGCTCCTCATAGAGCCTCTTGAACATCGGCTCGCCGCTGTCCTTGATTTCGTTCTGCGGCTGGCCGGTGCGCAACGCTTCGGTCAAGTTGCCCCAGAACCCGTACAGCCGTGCGTTCGACATTTCCAGCATGCCGCCCACGTACGCGGGACTGCTGCGATCCAGGAAGCGAGCGGACTCCGGCGTGTTGGCGTAGAGCGCCTGTCGATCGTCACCGTGACGCTCGAGAAAGCCGAGCGCTACGAGCGCATCGAAGAAATCGGGCACTGCACGTGGGCTCAGACCGAGTGCCGTGCGGAGCTGCTCGCCCGAGCACGGCCCCTTGCCGAGCTCCGTGAATACACCCAGCTCCACGGCGGACAGCAGTGTCTTGGATGACCAGAAGCCCATGCCGACCTGCAGGATGCGATCCGGTGACAGCGAACTCATGGCGATGCTCCTCATTGGTCGGCGCTCGAAGGCAACGCTGCTCATGTTGCCTGTAACAACTGCATCTGTACCAGACGCCCGTTCGCCCTCAGCGTGTCCAAGGACTCCGCAGCCAAGAATGCTTCGACAAGCGCGGCGCGAAGGGAGTACACAACCCAGGTGTGCCGGTTGCGCCGGCAGAACCCTTGGCGCTGCTGGCCGGCGACGCCGACGAGATCGTGTGTCTGCACATACCGGCCAGCTTCAGCAGCGTCGGCCAGTTCTATGCAACGTTCGATCAAACCACGGATGCGGAAGTCATCGAGTTGCTGGCGGCGCGCCACGCGGTTCGATGAGCGAGGAGGCGCGAGCGTGTGCCAGCATGGTAAAAGAGTGGCTGCAATCCGTAGCCGATCCGACCGCATTCGTGTGATCGGGAGTTGATACCCGCATGGAACAGATCACAGAACGTTACTGCGTGTTCGCGACTGCCGGCGGCTTCTGCGCCATTGCCTGGAACGACGTGGGCGTCACGCGTTTCATGTTGCCCACTGCAACGGCAGAAGCCAGCGAGCGCGGCTTGCTGCGCCGATTGCCGGGCTCGGCGGCGGGCCAGCCTCCGCCTGAGATCGTGAACGTCATTGCGCTGGTGAGAAGATACTTCGAGGGCGAGTGCATCGACTTCTCGAACATCCGCGTCGATCTCACCTTGGCGAACGATCTCTTCCGCGCCATCTATGCAGCGGCACGGCGCATCGAATGGGGACACACGACGACGTACGGCGCACTGGCGAAAGAGCTCGGTTACGGGACGGAGACCGCGCGCGATGTTGGCCAGGCGATGGCTCGCAATCCCGTGCCCTTGATCATTCCATGTCACCGCGTGCTCGCCGCGGGCGGCAAGATCGGCGGCTTTTCGGCGCCGGGCGGCTCAGCGACGAAGCTGCACATGCTCGAGCTCGAAGGCGTTCGCCTGGAGCCGGCGCGACCCAGCCAGCACTCGTTGGGCTTGTGAATTGAAGGTGCCCGACCTGCCGATGCGCGCCCGTCTGATCGGGCTCGTTGTACTCGTGCTCGTGCTGCTCGTCGGCGCGATGTTCAACCTCCTGGTCGCCGTCGTGGCGCTGATAGCTGCACTCCTGTTGGCGGCACCCAGTTGGTTCAACAAACATCCTCGCTGGTTGCGCCCGGTCTGGTATGGAGCGCTGCTCGTCGGCATCGGTGCACTGTGCTTCGTTGCTCCATCGTCGCTGGTCGGTGGTCCCGTATCGAGTTGCGCTGACATTCCGGCGTTTCGTCCGCGTGACGACGACAGTGCGACCGCGCGCACCGAGGCGGCCGCGCCGCATCAGCAGCAACGCGAGCAAGCGCCGCGCGAGCAGCAGCCCGAAGGGGTGACTTCCGAAGCCGTGTATCTGGTCAGTGTCGAGCGCGATCATGTGAGCTACGAAGAACGCGTGGACGTACACCTCGACCGTGGGCACTTCGTGAATCTCGATTTGAGCGAGCTGGGTGCGCTGCTGGCGCGCCTCGGGCCCAACACAGAGATCAGGGTGGGCGGCGACGGCATGGTCGCGGAAATGTTCACGACCGAGGAGCTCAAGGGAACGATCGGCCTGTCGACGCGGCCGAGCTCTGTATGGATCGAAACGCGTACGGTGGTGCCGCGAGGTGCAATCGACATCTGCCGCGGTGTGACGCTCATGCCATTCCAAGCGGTGAAACTCGCCTGGCCACAGCCGCTGGACATGCCGATACGCGGACAGACACAGTTGCCGTCGAGCGCCGAGCGCCTTCCGTTTGCTTTGCGCATCGACAAGACGCACGCGCAGGTGTCCGAGGTCTACCTGCCGCGCAATGCGCTGTTCATGCAGCACCCTGTCTTGCTGAAGCGCACGCAGATGGCAAATGGCGCCATCGGCGATCGCTTTGCACCCGCGAGCGCGGCTGCGAACGTCGCGTCATTTGCACTGAGTACCGAGCTGCTGCCTGAGAACCGCATCGTGCGCAGCGATTGGGTCTATGAGCGACGCGCTGCGTTCTTTCCTCCGCAGTGGACGCTCACGCTGCTGTTCGTGCTGATCGCGTCAGCATTGGGTGACGTGTTCATCTCGCGCCGTGCGACGCACGGAGACGGCGGATGAGCTCGCATACTTTCCATTCGCGCCTGTCGAGAGGACCGCTCGCGCTGAGCGGAGTCGAAGGGTTCAACATCGGAGTGCTCGGCACGAACGGAGGTTCGAGACATTGCGGAAATGGGGCACAATCCACTCCGATCCACGAATGAGACCCGCGCCATGACGACCCGCTATCCAGAGCTCGGCTGCTACGCATTGCCTGGCCACATCTCGCAGCCGCGCGATGCGCTGCAGGAAATTCAGGACGCGGAGCGTCTGGGTTTCGGGTCGGTCTGGATCTCGGAGCGCTTCAGCGCGAAGAATGCGGATGTGCTTTCAGGTGTCGCTGCGGTGCTCGCGCCGTCGATGGGGATCGCAGCGGGGCTCATCCAGAACATGCCGCTGCGCAATCCGATCGTGACAGCCGGCTACGCTGCAACGATGGCGAAGCTCACCGGTGACAAGTTCGCATTGGGCGTGGGTCGAGGCACGGACAGCTTTGCCGTCGCCGCCGGCATACCCAAATCGAACTTCAAGATCATGGAGGACTACATCAGCATCCTGCGCACACTCTGGCGCGGCGAAGCCGTGAACTACGAAGGTCCCGTCGGCCGCTTCGCAGGTTTACGGCTGGGCGTGGACTTGCCGGTCATTCCGCCTGTCTTCATGGGTGCGATGGGCGAGAAGACGCTCAAGTGGGCCGGGCGCGTTTGCGATGGCGTCCTGTTCAACTCGCTGTGGACCGTCGATGCGGTGGCGCGCTCATCTGCGCTCGTGCGTCAAGGCGCGGAGGAGGCCGGACGCGATCCGGCGTCGGTCCGCATCTGGACGATATTGGTCAGTGCGTTGGATGTGCCGGAGGAAGCCATGCTTCGCTATGTCGTGCGACGCATGAATACGTACATCGTGTTCCCTGCGCTGATCGACGGCATTTGCGAGGCCAACCGCTGGGACAAGCAGGAAGCCGTGCGGCTTCGCGCGGCCCTCGCGGAGCTCGATAAAAAGCGTCCTGCCAAAGGGACGATGGGCGATGAGAGCACGACACGCGATCTCGATGACCTGCGCCGCATGCGGGACCTGTATCCACGCGCATGGATCGAAGACGGCAACGCCATCGGCACGGGTGAGCAGGGCGCTCGTGCGGTGATCGCACGGCTCGAAGCGGGCGCCGATGGTGTGCTGCTTCACGGCAGCAGTCCGCGCGAGCTTGCCGGAATGCTGGCGGCCTACGGCAACCTGCGACCCGCCAACGTGCGCCAACGCAATGTGAATCCGGGATTGCGATGACCTACCGCGACGTTCCGTATTCCGACTCAACGCCATCACGTTGAGCGTCGCGGGTGCCGCAGCCGACTACAGCACGGTAGTTGGTTTTCCATCGCGCTGCGCAACCCCGAAGGGATGAAAGCGCGGTAGCGCCTCTGACCAACCGCCAACCGCCAACCGCTTCTTTCATACTAGAAGAGGATCGACGGCAGAAACGCGCCGGCGGGTTCGTTGTACAGCCCCGTGCTCATGAGTGTCAGCGGCTGAACGATCCGCAAGCCTTCCTGCAGACACCAGCGCATCAGCTCCGCGTTGCGCGTGGGCAGCAGGAATCCCGGCCCTGCGAAGGAAGGCGCTGCCGCGATGAGCGCCTTCATGTCCTCGTTGGACTCGCCGACGGCATGACCGAAGAATCCGATCAGGGTGGCGTACCCGGTGATGCGTCCATGCCGCTCGACCACCATCGACGTGCCCTGCTGAATGGCGGCGAGCAGTTCCTGGCCGCGATCGATGCCATGCACTCGCCGGCACAATGAGTTGCATTCGTCGAGATCCGATTCGAGCGCTTGCCGGACCGGATAGCCCGGAATATCGCGCCCGATCGGCTCACCCTGCAGAACGGAAAGTGGCTCGCGCACGTCGAATCCCAGCTTCGTATAGAGCGATAGCGACCGGCCGTGGTACGCCGCCTGCACCAGCCGCACGCCGGGAAAGCGCTGCTCGGCCGCCCGAGCAAGCACATCGTTCATCAGACTGCCGCCCACGGCCAAGTTCTGCGCGGACGGATCGACAGTGATCGGCCCTACGCCCGCGATCACGCAGTTCTCCCACAGGAAGTTGCTGCCGACGATGCGACCATTCCGCTCCGCGACGACGGAGTAGATGCCCGGATTGGAGATCAGGAAGGACAGCAGCCCGACCGCCACATCGGAGTTGGGAAAATCGGGCGGGAAGTTGTGCTGCTGGGCAATGGTTCTGAAGGCTTCGAAACAGATACGCCCGCACGTCTCAGCGTCGGACGGGCGGGCGGGACGCAACGTCATGACCACCGCGCGGTCCTCAGGTCTTTTTCTGCGACAGCTGCTGCACGGCTTCCAGCGCTTTCATGACGTTCTCCTTCGGGGCGAGTCCGCCGATCGTGTGGGCAACCTTGCCATCGGGTGTCACGACGAAGGTCGTGCGCTCGGCCGCGGCGTGACCGATCTCCTGGCCGCGACTGTCCTTCATCGACAGCAGTGAGTGCCCGTTGAATTCAGAGACGATCTTCAAATCGTAGGACTTGGCGATCTCGCCCTTCGCGTCGGATGCGACTGGCAACTTGCCCGCGCAGTACTCGGGATCTGCGGAAAATTCGTTGAGTCGAGCAATGTTGTCGAGCGATACGCCCACCACGCTGGCACCCGCCGCCTTGAACTTGTCGTAGTTCACGGCGAACTCGTGCGCCTGCACGTTGCAGCCCTGGGTGAACGCGGAGGGATAGAAATACACGACCACCGGACCCTTCTTGAGGGCTTCCGCGAGCGAGAACGTGAACTCCTTTCCAGCCAACGACGCCTGCGTCTTGAACTGCGGCGCCCTATCGCCCTGCTTCAATGCCGCGAATGCCGGCAGCGCGGCCAGCAGCAGAACAGCTGCGCCCATGTGTCTCATACCCATCTGTTTCATAGGAGTCCCCTTCGTTTCCAGCGGTCGAACCGGGTTGGCTGCATCAGTCGGTGCGTAAGAATAGGCTGACTCAGGGTCCTCGAGCCAGCGTCCGGCTTTGCCGTCGCCTCAGCCTGCGTGAACGTAGAGGCGGTGTGCTGCTGAGCTCGCACGATCGCGAGTGCCTGCAACCGTGCGCCGAGGTGCTCGAGCTCATGCCGTCCACTCGAACCAGGCGCGGACGACGAGTCATCAATGTGTGTTGTTCACGGCAAGCGATGCGCATGTATGCGAACTGCACCCGTATTGTCCCCTCCCCTGCGATAGCGGGGGAGGGCTAGGGTGGGGGCGCCTGCGTTCGTCACTGCGCTTTACAGGCGTGCCTGTCTTTCCCCCGCTCCGCAAGGGAAGGGACGCAGCAACGACTATCGAAGCAATCGCTACAGTGCACTAGTGGCCGGTAACGACTGATTCGATACCGAGGCTTGCGCGTGCTGGCTTGCTGGTCGGCTGGCCGGAAGCCCTGGCAAAACCTTCTGGCCAACAAGCCAGCTCACCAGCCGGCCGCTCACTCAGACAGTCCACAATCAGTTACAGGCCACTAGTCAGACGAGTCGTACAGAATCGCGCCGCGCGCCTCGACGCCATTCGCGCACTGACTGCCGCAAATCGACGACACGATCTGCAACGCGGTTGGCGAGCGCAAGGCCTCTCACCTACGATTCCGTCCATGACCCGGCGAACTCTCGAATTGGTTTTTGTTCTCGCGCTCTTCTCCGTCACGTGCGCGCACGCGGCAGGCTCGGCGCCCTTCGATCTGACGGGTCCGGCGATCGAGGCGAGCGTCGCTCGCGGCAAGACGCTGCTGCCGATTGCGGAGGTTCCGCATCTGGCCGTGGGGGACAAGCTCGCGATCAAAGCCGATTTCCCGACGACACAATCAGAGCACTATCTTCTCATCGTCGCCTTCTTGCGCGGACCCACCAATCCGCCGCCGAAGAACTGGTTCTACAGCTGCGAAGCGTGGAGGCGTGCGTGCGCAGAAAAGGGCCTCACCGTCGCGGTTCCCGATGGCGCAGAACAGGTATTGATCTTTCTTGCGCCCGAAACCGGCGGTGATTTCAAGACGCTCATCAACGCCGTGCGTGGTCGGCCCGGCGCCTTCGTGCGCGCTTCGCAGGATCTGAATCAGGCCACGCTCGATCGCTCACGACTCGAGCGCTATCTGTCGGCGATCCGCCGACTCAACACCGACAATCCCGGCATCTTGAGGGACACCACGCCATTGTTGGCGCGCAGCCTCGGCATTCACGTCGATGAGAAATGTCTCGACAGGATCCCGCAACTGCAGGCTCCGTGCCTGATGCAAGGACAGGACACGCTGATTCTCAATGATGGGCACAGCGTGTCGATCGTCGAAGCGCTCACCAAGGGACCTGCCAGCGATCTCGTCATGGCGGCCAGCGCAACACCGGAGGGACAGTACGGTTACTACAGCCCGTATCTCGCTTCGCTGCGCGATCTGGGGCGGCTGTTCGATTCCTTTCGCGTGGCGAACTATCAATACATCCCGGCGCTCGCGACCGCCGTGGACAAGGACCTCACGCTGAGGCTCAACACGCCACCTTCGTTTCAGAATCCGAAATCCGTGCTGGTTGCAGCGCTGCCCGCCGTCGAGCCTGCCGTTCCTCCACCGCTGCATGCCGTGAGCCCCAAAGACATCTATTGCGCTCGCAAAGATTCGCTGGTGTTGCCAGTGGAGGGTGCGCCGCTGGTTTTTTCCACCGAGTATGCGCACGCCACATTCCTGCGCATCACCGCCAAGAACGGCAAAGTGATCGACTTGCCGGCGACAGCGGACGCCGCACAGGGCGGCTTCGTCATCGACACCTCCTCGTTGCAGACGGCCAGTCTCGAGGACCGATTCGAAGGCTCGCTACACGGATACTGGGGCTTCGAAGAATTCGATGGGCCGGGCTTTCAGCTCGTCAACTCGCAGTCGCAGTCCTGGGCACCTTCTTCGAACGATGATGAGTCGCTCATCGTAGGCCGCGAGAACACGATTCACTTGCAGGCCGGGAGCGTTGCGTGCATCGATCGCATCATGGTGAAGGACCCGACCGGCAAGGAGCTGCGGGCGGAATGGGAGCCGGTCAAGGCGAATGAAGTGCAGATCAATCTACCCCTGCAGCAGGCACAGCCCGGTCCATTGACGCTGCTCGTGACGCAATTCGGCGCGAGCGAAGCGCATCCGCTCGAGCTCCGTGCATATCCCGAAGCTGGGCGATTCGAGAGCTTCTCGATCCATACAGGTGAAACGCACGGCATGCTGAAAGGCAGCCGGCTCGGCGACGTTGCAACGCTCTCGTTCAACGGGCTCGAATTCGTGCCCGCTGCTACGGGCTCTGACATGAAGAGCGATGCGTTGCGGATGGAGCTGAAGCAGCAGACTGCGAGTGAAGGCGCGGCATCGCCTAGCGGACCGCAGCAGGGCGGGACGGCAAAAGCCAAAGTCGTCTTGCGTGACGGGCGCGCTTATCCGGTGGATGTTGCGGTTGCTGCGCCTCGTCCACGCGTCGAACTCGTCGGCAAGAGCGTCCAGCTCCCCGCGAGCACGAACGCTGGCAACATCGAGCTCGCCAGCGAAGATCAAGTGCCTCAAGACGCACAGCTGGTTTTCTCCGTGCGCTCGCAGTCGCCCCCGACGTTTGCTCGCGATGTGACCGTCGAAGTCGCCAGCGAAGATGAAGCATTTTCCACAGCGCTGAATCTTGCCAATCGAGGGCTCACCCTCGCCGATGCGAAAGTCGCCGTGGCCACGTTCGATCCGGCGAAGGCGTTCGGCTTCTCTGCCTTCGGGCTATTGAAGTTTCGCGTCGTGAACGAAGGTGTCGCAGGTGACTGGCAGCGCCTGGCCACTCTCGTGCGATTGCCCGTCTTGCAAGCGCTGCAATGCCCGTCTGCGCGCGAGCAGCCCTGCAAGCTCACGGGAGCCAACCTGTTCCTCGTGGACTCGGTGTCTGGACATCCCGAGTTCAACGATGCAGTGGCCGTGCCCGCGGGATTCCCTGGCCGCGCCCTGCCTGTCCCTCGACCTGAGAAATCGAAGCTCTATTTGAAGCTTCGCGATGATCCTGCCGTCATCAACGCTGCCGCATTGGCACCGGAAGAGCTACCCGCGCCGCCGCCTGCGGATGAATCGCCAGCGGTAACGCCACCCGCTGCCGCCGCCGAAGGAGCGGCGTCTGTACCGACCGCCAGTAGCGAAACAGGAACCTGAAGATGCTCCCCGTCCAGTGCTGGACTACACCGGTGGCAATCGATCGAGCAGCTTGTCGAGTGTGATCGGGTACTCACGGACGCGCACGCCGGTTGCGTTGTAGACCGCGTTTGCGACGGCTGCAGACACCCCACAGATTCCCAGTTCCGCCACGCCTTTGGCCTTCATGGGCGAGGACACCGGATCGTCTTCCTCCAGGAAGATGACCTCGGTGTGGGGAATGTCGGCATGCACGGGCACTTCATACCCGGCGAGGTCATGGTTCACGAAGAACCCACGCCGCTTGTCGACGACCAGCTCTTCCATCAGTGCGCTGCCCACGCCCATGGTCATGGCACCGATCACCTGACTCCGTGCTGTTTTGGGATTGAGAATGCGCCCCGATGCGCACACCGCGAGCATCCGTCGGATGCGAATCTCGCCTGTCGCGGCGTGGACGGCCACTTCGATAAAGTGTGCGCCGAAGGTGGATTGCTGATACTTCTTGGCGAACTCACCGAATTCAATCGCATCTTCGGCCACGAGCTCGCCATCGCTCGCAACCTGCGCGAGCGGCACGGCGCGATCGCCTGACCGCACCATTCCATCCGCGAACACAGCATCGGTCGCGTCGAGTTCGAGTTTCTGCGCAACCGTTTCACGCAGCTTCATGCACGCTGCGTAGACGCCGGCTGTCGAACAGTTGCCGCCCCACTGACCGCCCGACCCGGCCGAGACTGGAAAGCTGGAGTCGCCGAGACGCACGACGACGCGTTCCAGCGGTACGCCCATGGTTTCGGCGGCGGTCTGCGCGATGATGGTGTAGCTGCCAGTACCGATGTCCGTCATGTCCGTTTCAACAGTGACGATCCCGTGGCTGTCGAGCCGGACGCGCGCAGCCGACTTCGTCACCGGATTGCCGCGAATAGCGGCTGCGACACCGATGCCAATGAGCCAGCCACCGTCGCGCACGCTCGCAGGCTTGGGATTGCGCTTGCTCCAGCCGAAGCGCTCGGCGCCCATTTGCAGACACTTTACGAGCGAGCGCTGGGAGAATGGGCGCTCGGGTTTTTCGGGATCGACCTGTGTGTCGTTGCGAACGCGCAGCTCGATCGGATCGATACCCAGCTTCTCTGCCATTTCGTCCATTGCGACTTCCAGCGCCATGTGACCCGTCGCCTCACCGGGTGCGCGCATGGCATTGCTTTCGGGCAGATCGAGCTTCGCGAGTCGCGTCGCCGTCATGCGGTTCGCACCGGCGTACAACAAACGCGACTGATGGACAGCACCATCCGCCCGGCCATCCGGCAGATCGCCCGACCAGCTCTCATGAGCGATGGCCGTCATCTTGCCGTCGCGTGTGCAGCCGATGCGGACGCGTTGAATCGTCGCCGGACGATGCGTCGTGTTGTTGAACATCAGCGGACGCGGCAGGCTCACCTTGACCGGGCGACCGGCTGCACGAGCGCCCAATGCGGCGAGCACCGCGTCGGCACGTATGAACAATTTGCCGCCAAAGCCGCCGCCGATATAAGGCGAGATGACACGCACATCCTCTTTCGGCACACCGAGCGTCGTCGCCAAGTCGGTCGCACACCAATCGATCATCTGGTTCGACGTCCACAGTGTCAGCTTGGAGCCTTTCCAGGAAGCGGTCGACGCGTGCGGCTCCATCATTGCGTGAGCCTGATCGGGTGTCGCATACGTGGCATCGATCTGCACAGGCGCCGCAGCGTATGCACCAGCGAAATCGCCGACTGCAGTATCAGCCGGCCCTCCGAAGATGCCCGGCGGTTGCACCGCGGAGTCCTTCGCGGCCGTCAGGTCGAACATCCCTGCTGCCGCGACATATTTGACGCGCACGAGCTGTGCGGCAGCACGCGCTTGCTCGAACGTTTCCGCGACGACGAGGGCCACAGCCTGATGGTAGTGCTCGACTTCGGGGCCGGCGAGAAGCTTTGCCGTATTGCGCTTGGATTTCTGCAACGGCCCCGCGTTGTACGACGTCACGATCGCGATCACACCGGGCGCGGAGCGCGCGTCGATCACATCGATCATCTCGATACGGCCTTTCGCGATGGCGGACCCGATGACGTAACCATAGGCAAGCCGCGGTCCGAGATCGTGATGCTCGTACGCGTACGTGGCCTTGCCGGTCGTCTTGAGCGGCCCGTCGATGCGCTCGACTGCTTTGCCAACGACCTTGAGCTGATC
>DATELY010000288.1:0-14055 GCA_035276085.1 Steroidobacteraceae bacterium
GCTGCGCTCTTGCCCCCACCCCAACCCTCCCCCGCTCCGCAAGGGAGGGGGCAAGAGAACGTATCGATTGTTCGCCAGCTGCGATTTCCGGCCCCCTCCCTTGCGCAGCGGGGGAGGGTTGGGGTGGGGGGCAAGGCCACCGCGCAGACACTCGAGACATCCGCGGCGCCGCGCGCAGATCGCTGACTTCACTCCCCCTCGTTCGATCACGCGTTCCAAGGCGAGATCACGAAGCGCAACTTGCCTGCGATGCCCGGCGAGCGCGGCGCCGACACATCGCCCGTTGCAAATGGAATCGTCACCTCGACCTTGCCTTGCTTGAGCGCCTTCGTGGAAACGGGCGTCGACGCCTGGCCGACGTTATCGCTCTGCCAGTCGTACTGCACTTCCCAGTCGCCCTCCTCGTCCTCTGGCGGCTTCATCTCGATGACGATGGAATCGCGGAACAGGTATTCGCCCTCGTAGTGCCGGTCGGGCCAGAACTTGCGCTCGACTTCGTAATCCGGTGCTCGTACGCCGAAGCTCAGGCTGTAGGCGAGCGTGGCGCGCTTCGGGTTCACGCGATAGCGGTTGGCGAGAAAAATGGTCGATAGGTAAATCTTACGTGCGTTCTTGTTCGTCACCTTCTTCAGATCCAGATGACGCCGGCAGGCAACCGAATCCTCCTCGGCCACACGCCGCGTGAGATACCAGCGCTTGCCCCGCGGCGAGGCCAGCACTTCGAATTGATACAGCGCGTCGAGATCGCCCTTCGCATCGGCCTTCTCCAGCTCTTGCGGCACTCGCACCTCATCGATGTCCGCCCACAGATCCACGCGCACATCGCCAAACAGGAAGCGCGCGAGGTTCTGATACGCCTCCTCGCTGTTCACGATGCCGAAGCGGCCGGAGTGCGAGCGGTATGCATACGCTGTCGCCGACGGCGCAGAGAACACGCCTTGGGCGTTCACACCCCACACCGACGCATTCGCCACCCGCACGAGCCCATCGCTGCCATTGCCCGCAAACGTTCGCGAGACGCCCGCGGCCACGTCGTAGTCACTGCGGTTCGTACCGACCATGCAGAAGATGCGTTCCGACGGAAACGACTCCTCATAGATCCAATCCACGCGCTCCGTCTTCTTGTAGACCGCCTTCAAGTCGAGGTATTCAGCCATCCGCTCGCGGTTGAAGTTGTTGATGTCATTCGATCCCAGCCACTCCGGCACGTTGATGCCTGCCATGTCGATGCCATTGTGAGGCGTGGCATAGGTAAAGAACTTGTCGACACACTTCTTCGCCGCCACAGTGCCGATCTTGTCGTTCTGCAGGAACGTGCGGCAGACGAGGCCGCCCATGGAGTGCGCGACGAGATAACAACGGAAATCCTTCGGCTTCACGTTGTTCGCGGCATCGGCGCACACGAGATCACGCACTCTCAGAATCAGATCGCTCAACCCCTTGCCGAACGACTCGATCTCCGGCGTCTTGCCGGTGCCCAGAAAGCTCGAGGCGGAGTCGTAGTAGCGATAAATCACCACCGACTTCGTGGCAATCGTGCCGGTCCAGTCGGGATCGACGATGTCCACGCCGTTCTCGTACACATCGCCATACCCGAAATCCGACTGCAACCGCACCAGCGGCGACTCGAATATGAACTTGCGCGGCGGCGCCTTTGCATCCGGCGTCGCACGCGTCACCGTCGATCCCAGATTGAATCCGCAGAACGGATCGGCGGTGGTTTCATCGATCTCATGACGCGTCATGGCGTAGCCGCGCACATAGATGATGGGCCAGAAGCAGTTGTCATCGATGGACATGGGTGGAGGACTCCCTTCTTGTTCGTGAAGGAAGTGTAACGGGGTGCGAATGCAAGCTCACCCCGCCCGTGAGCTCAGCTTTGAATCTCGCGCACCTACGGCGCCGGTGCACCGAACTCGTGAATGAGCGCGTAGCCGATACTGAAGAGAGGATCGAACGGTACGCCCGCCATGAGCGCACCTTGCGAGAGGCTCAGTCCGGAGCCGAGCGACGGCTCGCTCGTGAACGAGTCGGTCAGTAAATATGAACCGGTGGAGCGCGAGTAGAGAAACACCAGTCCAGGATCGAACCGCGTCTCGCCAAAGGGGGCCGCGACGGCGAGCCGATCGCCTTGCAGCTGCAGGTTGGAACCGAACTCCAAGTACCACGCGGACTGACTGGCAGTCGGCCGCAGGCGTTGCGATGGCACCCAGTGAGTGCCGTTGTATTTCAGGATGTGAACAGCACCGCCCGCGAGGGTTTCCGTTCCCAGGGGACCGACGCGATCCTCGTCCGGAGCACCAATGGCCAGTGTCGTTCCACGGACATCGATGCTCGCTCCGTAGCCATCGAGCGCCTCGCCCATTCCGTTCAAGAGCTGCTGGCGCACCCAGCGGCCGGCCACTTTGCGGAACACGTATGCGGTGCCCTGACCACCGTTGTAGCCAGGTGCACCGACGGCGACGACGCCGTTCCAGATGGCGACGCTCTCACCGAACCCTTCATCGCTCGAACCGGTGGGCGCGATGAACCTTCCGAGCCGTTGAAATTTTCCTTTCTCCGGATCGAACTGAAACAGGTACGCGGCTCCCGGCGCATTCTCTGCGCCTCCGCCCACCACGAGGAACGGAATCTCGAAATCGATGGCGGAGTTGAACCACGCATTCGCGGCAGTGATGGGCAACTTCTGGATCTGTTGCCAATGCTGCGCCAGGTAGAAGACATACACCGCACGGCCGGAGCTCACGACGGCGAAACGTCCGCGCAGTGCCACGCCTTGTCCGAAGGCATCTCCCTCGATGAGATCCGACGGCGACAGAGTGCCCGAGCGAATCCATTCTCCGCCGGTGCTGCGCGTGAACACGGCGACGCGCCCGCGCGCGCCATCGAAGGAAGGCATGCCGGCCAACGCCATCGAACCGTGGATCGAAACGGCTTCGCCGAACCGAAGCGTCTGGGGTTCGGAACTGCCGGGGGGCAGAACCTCCTCGGTATCCGGGCCTACGCTGCTCGTCCACTCGGCTGCGCCCGCGTTTACAGCGGCTAGCGCCAGCAACAAGACAACAGAAAAGATCCTAGACCCAGCTCCGAGCCCCATGACCCTGCCCCCGACGTTCCCGGCGAGGAGGAGACGCTCACGAGCAGCGGAGTACTACAGGGGATTTCACGTAGGGGGTTCATGTGGCTGCGGCCGGCTGGCCGGCCGGTCAGCTGGCTGGCTTGCTGGTCGGCTGGCCAGAGAAGATCGAGATTGGACGCAGCCTCTGGCCAGCCGACCAGCCGACCAGCCGACCAGCAAGCCAGCCAGCGGACGAATCGTGCGCCGGCGGATCACTCCCGTCGTGGCAGTGAGATCGTCGAACCGAGCCCTGCCCGGTCATACCGCTCTTTGTATTTCTCCATGAAGAGGGAGAACCCGAGTTCGCTCGTGCAATGCGCCGGAGCAACGCGCTGCAAACGTAGCGTGTCGTGAAGCACGGAGACGACCCGTCGGATCTCCGGATCTGGCGTCGCGACAAGATGGAAGCCGCCGATCGCGGTGTACAGCCTGGGGTCGATTCGGGCTGCGGCCGAGAGGATCTTGTCAATGCCGGGATGAGAACAGCCGACAATGACGGCGAGCCCTTGCGGCGTGCTCACGGCCAGGGACAACTCATTCATCTCCAGCGTTCCAGGCTTGTCTGACTGAGTCACGATCACGTGAAAGCCGGGGAAAATTTCCTTCGTTGCGGCGATCGGTGAGAAGTTGGCGTCCTTCCATGGCGAGCCGCTGACGAGACGCTCTGGCGGCTTGCCTTCGAAATAACGCAGGTCCTTCGGCAGACCCGGTGCTGGCGTCAGAAAGCTTCGAGGCAGTGGGCCCTTGAAGAACGCGCCTTCGACCGGCGTGTAGATGAGAACATCTGGATTGACCTCGAGCAGATACGTCAGGCCGCTCGTGTGATCTCCGTGCCGATGCGAGATCACGACGGCATCGAGATTTCGCAGATCGACGCCAAGTGCCTTGACGTTGTGCTCAAAGATTTCCGCATTGTTCCCCGTATCGAACAGAACGCGCCTGCCGCCGTACTCGACGAGCGCCGCAAATCCCCAGTCCTTTTTCAGAGACGAAGAAGAGCCAAACGCGTCATAGAGGTTGATCACCCGCGCGACTTCCTCGGCATTTGCAACGGTGGCGTGCAGCAGAAGAGCGGCGATGAGGAGCAGATGGGAGCGCATGAGAGTTCACCTACATGAAGCAGCTCACTCCGGGCTGCAAGCGTACCAGCATGGATATGGAGCGGCTCCACTGCTGGCGTATCCTGCCGGTCATGTCGTCGCTTCAAACCAAAGACCTGGCCCCACTCGTTCTCGAGCCTATCGGCTTCGTCCGCAGCTCACTCGTCGCCAAAGTCGAAGCCGCGCGCCAGCCGCGGGCCGCGCAAGGTACACCTGCACGCATCGAGCTACTCCCCGGCCGAAATTTCGAACACGCACTCGAAGATCTCTCGCGCTGGCAATGGATCTGGGTGATCTTCTGGTTTCACCACAACGCCGGCTGGCGTCCCAAGGTGCTACCGCCCCGAAGCACGACGGGCCGCAAAGGCGTGTTCGCCACCCGCTCGCCACACCGCCCCAATCCCATCGGCCTTTCAGTCGTACGACTGGAGAAGGTGGACGGCCTGAACCTTCACGTCCTCGACGCCGACATGCTCGACGGCACACCCGTCCTCGATCTCAAACCCTACGTCGCTTACACGGACTCCTATCCAGATGCGGGCAACGGCTGGCTGGATGACGCCGAACCCGCGAATGGCTCGACGCAGCCCACCGATCCTGTGACTGCATATGCAGTGACGTTCGCGCCGTTGGCAACCGAGCAAACGAACTGGATCGAGACGCGAACGGGCCTCGCCATCGAGGAACGAATCCGTTCCACACTCACGCTCGGCCCAGAACCCCACCCCTACCGGCGCATCCGTCGACTCGACGGAGGAATGCAGCTTGCGGTCAAAGAGTGGCGCATTCGATTCAGCGTCGAGGGACGCGAAGTCCGGGTGGCCGAAATTGCCTCTGGGTTTCGGGCATCGCAGCTCGCTGGTGAAGTGAAGGATGATGTGCTGCGGGCACATCGGGAGTTTCGCGAGAGGTGGGGTGGCTGAACGGTGCCCCGCGGTCAAACCTGGCTAACCGGCAGCCGTGCAGTGAGCGACTCAGCGCGATCTTTGAAGATCCTGTGCAAGCATGCTTGCAGTTCGTCTTGCAGATAGGGCTTCTTGAGAAACGGCCAGACGCCGTCCGCGAGCGCTTCGTCGAGCGACTCGCCTGCATAACCGGAGATCAGCAGAACTTCCATTTGCGGACGCAGCGTTGCGACCTCGCGAGCGAGTTCCACACCATTCATTCCGCCGGGCATCAGGACGTCCGTCATCAGGAGATCGAAATCGTGCTCTGATTTCAGTGCCGCCAGCGCTTGATGCGCATCGAGTGTACGCGTCACTTGATGCCCGAGATTCCTGAGCATGGTCTCGGTGATGGCTGCAACCGAGGCATCGTCCTCGGCGAGGAGGATGTTGAGGGTCAAGCCGCCTTGATGCTGTGGTTCCTCGACGGGTTTGACTTGTCTCCCCTCGTGGAGCACCGGGAGATACAGCTCGAAGGTCGTTCCTTGTCCCAGTGCACTGTGCACACGCACCGTGCCCCCGGATTGCCTTACGAACCCGTATACCTGGCTCAATCCAAGACCTGTGCCCTTCCCCGCCGGCTTGGTGGTAAAGAATGGCTCGAAGATGTGATTCAACACGTCACGCGTCATTCCTTGTCCGGTGTCGGTGACGCGCACGCCGAAGTAGCGTCCGGGTTTGACCTCCGGACATTCGCTCTCCGCGAGATCACGCACCTCTGTCTCAATTGCAATGGCACCGCCTGCCGGTGTCGCATCGACCGCGTTCACGATGAGATTGAGCAGCGCGGATTCGAACTGCGCCGGATCGATGCGAACCGTTGCGGGCGCTTCGCTCAAGCGCAGATCGAGCGAGAGGGCTTCGCCCACCGCGCGTTGAATGAGCGGCTCGCCTTCGAGAATCAGATCATTCAGATCGCAGGGCTCGGAGCGCAATGGCTGACGTCGGGCGAAAGCGAGCAGCTGCGCGGTAAGACGCTCGCCGCGTCTCGCTGCGGCTAACGCGGCCTCGCCGAGCCGGGTGCGACGCTCCGTGTTCTCCGGGTGTTTGAGGATGATGTCGAGCGCACCGATGACGACCGTGAGCAAGTTGTTGAAGTCGTGTGCGACACCGCCGGTCAAGCGACCCAGGGATTCGAGCCGCTGCGCGTGCATGAGCTCCTCTTGTGCCTGGGCCTTCTCCGCCAGTGCGGCGGTCACGCGTTCTTCCAGTAACTCGTTCATGTACAGCAGCTCCGTTTGCGCCCGACGGATCTCTGTCACATCGACATTCACGCCAATCAAGCCAAGGAACGCGCCGTGATCGTTGAACCTGGAGGTCGCATTCACGTGCACGGTGCGGGACAAACCATCCGCGCGCCGAAAGCGTGCCTCGGCTGAAAAGCCGCTGCGCGTGTGCAGGGCCGCCTCGAACTGCGCCAGGAATTTCTCCCGGTCCTCAGGCGCGAGCACGTCCAACCAGGCAACCCTCGACGCCTCTTGCTGCATGCCGCAGAACTCTCGCAGCGCGCTGTTGCCGTACGCGTTTCCGCCCGCCGCATCGCTGATCCACAGCATGACCGGCGCATGCTCGGCAATCAGCCGAAACCGCTCTTCGCTATCGCGCAGCGCTGCCGCTTGCCGTGCTTCCTCTTCGGCGATGAGCTTTGCCGTGACGTCCTGTATCGCGACTACGGTCAGTGCAGTACCGCCAACACGATCCGAGAACGGTGCCGCCGTGACTTCGAAGTTCGCGATTGAACCATCGCCGCGACGATAGGCCTGCACGCGTGGCCCAATGCGACGGCCCTCGTGCATTGCCTGGTACAGGGCAGACTCCTCCGGTGCCAGGAATCGACCCTCACTATCCACGGATCCGTACGTCGGACGCGCATTCCACATGGTCGCCCCTGCGAGCGGGGCGCGCAGCAGTCTTTCGGCTTCGGCATTGGCAAAGCGCACTTCTCCCGCCGGCGCCGTTGCGACGAAAACGCCGAAGGGCAGATGTTCGATGATCGCCCGCAGCTGCTGCTCGCTGCGCAACGCTTCCCGCGCCGCCAGTGCTTCGAACCGCCGATCGGACAAGGCGGCAATGAGCGCCAGGAACAGGATCAGTGCGGTGCCGCCTGCCAGCGCGATTGCCAGGGTGACCGAATCGAGTCCGCTATCGACGATGCGCTGCGCCTCCGTGCTCGGTATCAATCTGACGCCCAGCATGGCGGTGTAGTGCATGCCCACGATCGCAAATCCCAGCACGATGGCAGCCAGCACTCTTTGCAAAAGGGTGCGCTCGCCCCTCGCCACGACCAGCGCGCTGGTCGACGCCGTGATCGCGACGGCGCAGGCCAGCGCGACGTACACACCATCGTTACTGATGCGGGCATTGGTCATGACCGCAGCCATGCCCACGTAGTGCATGATGCAGATGCCCAGCCCCATGAACGTGCCGGCAGCGAGCAAGCGACGCAGGCTGCGGTCGTTGACCGAAAAGAATGCGAACGTGGTTGCGCCAATGGCGAGCAAGAGCGACAAGAGCGTCAGCCCGACGCGGTAACGAACCTCGGATCCCGGGTTGAATCCGAGCATCGCAATGAAGTGCATCGACCAGATGCTGAGGCCCATGCCGATGCCGGAAGCCGCCAGCCACGCACCCCGCCACACACCGTTATGCGCCCGCACACGACGGAAGAGGTTCAACGCCGTCCAGGAGCCGAGACAGGCGACCACGATGGACAATGCTACGAATATCGGATGGTGAGCGATGTGCACAGTTGCTGGCTCCTGTAGTGGCAACGGCATCCATCCCCATCAGGCGGCTGCTTGCCCTTCGGCCTTGGCGCTCACGCCCAGCGCAAAGACCTGAACTTTCAACCTCACCCGCCCTGAATGCCGATGCGGATCATCCGTTCGCCGTTCTAACCGCTCCGTTTCCGTGGTAACCGAGAACTGTGCCTAGGATCTGAACATTGCCCGTCACACACCCCGACATATTAATCAGAGCGTCCGGGGGATGGATAGGCGGAGGTTGACTGACGGGGACGCATGAGGCTGTAACAGTCACCGCTGTCGTGCTGGCGAGATCTCGGCCCGGTAAGCGAGTCAGACCGTAACGATCAGGTCCGCAGCCCGTGCCCGAGATGTGACCTCCTTCTCGCGAGCGCCCGTCACACTTTGGATATAAGACTCGCCAACGCGACGGAACGGCACCGCTAAGCATGGCGAAGATCATCTCAGGCTCCGCAACGAAACCGACCCGGGGCGAACGACGCTTCGCGGAGCGGTTGGAAGAACTGCTCGAAGACGATTATCTCTGCTGGTTCAACGTGCCCATCGGCCGGCGTAACCAATATCCGGACTTCATCATTCTGCACCCACGCCGTGGAGTGCTGGTCATCGAGGTCAAGGACTGGAGAATCGACACTATCCAGTCCATCACCCCGGCCAGCGTTACGCTTCTCACGCCGTCAGGCTTGAAACACGCGAGCCATCCCCTCGATCAGGCACGTCAATACGCATTCCAGATCAAGGAAGTGCTGGAGCGCGATCCTCTTCTGCAGACACCGCCAGGGCTTCCTTATCAAGGCAGGCTGGTCTTACCGTATGGCTACGGACTCGTATTGTCCGAGATCACACGCCAGCAATTCGAAAGCACCGACCTTCACGAGGCGATCAACCCGAGACTTGTGATCTGCAAGGACGAAATGTCCGCGGGACTCGATGCAGAGCAGTTTCAGAAGCGCCTCCGGAACATGTTCACCACACGCTTCGACACAGTGCTCACATTGCCACAGGTCGATCGGATCCGCTGGCACCTGTTTCCGGAGATCCGTGTCGCGCAACGTGATCTCTTTGCCGCCGAGCACGTAGATGCGGCGAACGCAGGCGACGTGCTCATGCGCGTCATGGATCTCCAGCAAGAGCAGCTCGCCCGCAGCCTCGGCGAAGGGCATCGAGTCATTCACGGGGTCGCCGGTTCAGGCAAGACACTCATCCTCGGTTATCGATGCGAACGTCTCGCGCAAACGTTCGACAAGCCCATTCTCGTCCTCTGCTTCAATGTCGTGCTGGCAGCGAAACTGAATCACATGATCGCCGAACGAGGGTTGAGCGAGCGCGTCAGCGTGCGGCACTTTCACGGCTGGTGCGGCGATCAGCTGGACCTGTATCACGTGATGAAGCCTGCACCGGGCGAACAGTATCCGGAGCGCCTCGCCACTGCCGTCACCGCCGCGGTGGAACGCGGCCAGATTCCGCGCGCCCAATACGGCGCAGTCCTGATCGACGAAGGCCACGACTTCGAACCCGAATGGCTGACGCTCGTCACCCAGATGATCGATCCCGCGTCCAATTCACTGCTGCTCCTCTACGACGACGCACAATCGATCTACGGCGCGGCGCGTGCCAGGAAGTTCAGCTTCAAGGCAGTCGGCATCCAAGCACAAGGCCGCACGACCATCCTCAGAGTGAACTACCGCAACACGAACGAGATCCTGAGATTCGCATACGAATTCGCCCACGACGTCCTGCAACCCAAAGAGGCGGGCGAAGACGGCATACCTCTCGTCAAACCCGAAATGGCCGGCCGCCACGGACCCGAACCGCAACTACTGCACGCAAGCTCAGTGAACGACGAAGCCCGATGCCTATCAGAGCACCTGCGCGGATTGCATGTTCAAGGCGCTGAATGGAAGGACATGGCCGTTCTCTACCCCGCCAAGTTCATCTGCGACGAAATCCTCTCTGCATTCGACACCGCACGCATTCCCTACGAATGGCTACAACGCAACAGCGCCGCCCGCCGATACGACGCAGCCGCCGACAGTGTGAAGATCATGACGATGCACAGTAGCAAGGGCCTCGAGTTTCCTGTCGTCGCGATCGCTGGCATCGGCCACTTACCGATTGAGGACGAGCATCGTGCTCGGAATGCGCGACTGCTGTATGTGGCGATGACGCGGGCAACGGAGCGGTTGGTGATGACTGCGAGTCGGGGGAGTGAGTTTGTGGAGAGGATGGAGAGGATGGCGGGGGTGGCTTGAGGGGAGCGGGTTGTGGCCGGAAACGACCGAGGCGGTGTGAAAACTCGGGGCTGCTAGTAGTTGGGTGACATGGCAATCTCTGGAGCGTCGTAAGACTTCAGTCCCAATGGCTACCTTCTCGGCTCATACCGCATCGCCACCGCCCCCGAGCCGAATTCCAGCCGGCTCACGAGCTTCAAGTCGACATACTTCGATAGCCCCGCGAACAACGTCGGCCCATGGCCCGCTAGCCTGGGATGCACGACGAACTCGTACTCATCGATCAATCCCAGCTCCGCCAACGCCTGTGGGAGCTTCACGCCTCCCACGAACAGTCCCCTGCCTGACTCCCGCTTGAGCTGCTGAACGGCCTTCCCCAGATCCCCGCGGACGAGCTCCGCGTTCCAATCGACCCGGTCCAGGGTGCTCGACACGACGTACTTCTTCGCTGCATCGATCGTCCGGGCGAAGGGTTCCATCCAGGGTTCCATCCAATCAGGCCTCGCTCCCGTCCGCGCCGGCGCCCGCCACGCTGCCTCCATCATTTCGTAAGTCACCCGGCCAAAGAGGAGGGCATCGGCTCGGTCAAGGTTCTCGATCGCGTGACGATGCAACTCTTCGTCCGCGGGTATTGCACGATGATCGCAGCACCCGTCCAATGTGACGTTGATGGAATACCGAAGGGGTCGCATTACGTGCTCCTGAAGCGGGCTAACTTGTTTTGGGAGAGATGCCGATGAAGCGATTCGTCCAGGCGCAAAGCCGATCGCGGTGCACGCTCTTTCCGGAATCAGTGGACGACTTCATCGCTGACGACAACCCAGTTCGCGTGATCGATGTCTTCGTGGATGAACTGAACCTCGCAGCATTCGGACTCGAAGGTGCAGAGCCCGAGCGTACCGGCAGGCCGGCTTCTCATCCATCTACGCTGCTCAAGATTTACATCACGGCTATCTAAATCGTGTTCCGTGCCGAGTCAGATATGCAACGATGCAAACCTGACAACGATGCAAACCTGATGTCACCCGCTACTAGCAGCGCCGTGTGGAGACTTGGGTGTCAGGTTGCCTATTTGTGTTCTGGCCATGAACACCGGCGTGCCGAGTCAGATATGCAACGATGCAAACCTGACACCGAGACTCAGTGCCCGGCGAATTTCGGATCAGCTAATCATGATCACGGTCTAGGAGGCCAAGGTCGGTAGGCGAGTCTGTTTTGTGCGAAGGAGCCAATCCACAGGCTTCCGCCGGCCGGCAGGGCTGTTGCGATGCCCAGATAGTCGGCGGTCCGCTCGCCTTTCGCGACGATCGTGACCGCTCTTGTCTTCGGGTCGATGGTCGCTACGCGATAGCCGCGCGAGCAGCCCATGAGATCCAGTTTGCCGTCGATGACTCTGAGCGGACCGCCGCAGGCCGGCTCATTGTCCGTCATGCCTGCCGTATAGAGTTTTTCGTTGGGACCCCAATGGACGTTGTCCGGAATCATGTCCGGTGTACGGACCGTCCAACGCTTGCGCCAGCTCTTGCCCCTCTCGAATGCCGTCACCGACCGGTCGGCCGGAGAGGCGACATAGACCGTCTCACCATCAGCCGAGATCTCCATGCCGTTGTTGGCTGGAAGCCCCGTCCCCTGCATTTGGCGAAAGCCGGCATCGCTGGGTCGCCATTCGAATACCGCCCCGGTCGCCTTGCCCTGAAAGGCGTCGAGGAGCGTCATGCCAGGCAGGTTCATTACCGTGGCCAGCAGCGCTCCGTCGGGCGCCGCGACCACGGCGTTGAATTCGAGCTTGTCTGGAGCTCGCACGCAACCCCGCCAAGCCAATGTCGGCGCAGGCCCCTGCGTCTGCACATCGAACACCTCAATCGCCTCGCGCTCGCCGTGTCCGACAACATACAGACGTGACCCGCCCTTCACGCCGCGCCCCAGCGCGAGGCCATGCGCGTGGAATCGATCCGGATGGGGAGGCGCTACGCAATCGGGAAAGAGTGGGTCGGCTTTGCCGTTCGCCGGCGCGATCCAACGTCGCCAAGCCTTGGTATGCGTGTCGATCAGGTGGAGACCGCCGCCGTCCGCCAAACCACTCGCCACCAACCAGCGATCGCCGGGCAGCACGACCAGGTCCTCCGGGCGCTTGGGGCCGCAGATGAAGCGCAATCCTCCCTCGGGCGCGCACTTCACGGGAGAAGCGACCTGGGAGACATCGACCGGAGTGGCCTCGAGAGCTGCACTCGCCAAGACAGCGGAGATCAGAAGGCCCTTCATGGGCTTCGCTCCTTTGTTTGTTAGCAATGTGGATGCTGATTGCGCCGCAGCCTTGGGACGTTCCCACGAGGCCGATACCTCATGGGAACACCCAATGCGCTGCAGGCTCAGTAGTTGTAGATCAGATCGACACCGACGGTGCGGGCCGGGATATAGGTCGCGGACCCGAGATAGGGATTGATACCGAACTGAAGCGGGAACTGGGGTGAGTCATCGTTCAGCAGGTTCCGGGACCACAGACCGATCTCGACGGAACCCCCGCCAACCTTGATACCCTTCAAGGCAAGACGACCGTTCACCAGCCAATTTTCGCCCGAATACTGAAGCACGTCATAGCCCGCTCTGACCGGCAGGTACACGCCAGGGGCGCCGATCTTGGAGGTCCAGTTGCCGTCCAGGCGGGCGACCAGCCGCGCGTCATTGAATAGCGGCTTGCTCTCGTAGCTCGCCGACAGGTTCACCGTCCAGTCCGGCGTAAACCACTGCTCGAAATCACCGAGCTGGGCGAAGAACTGATTCTTCCGGGTGTATTTGAAGTCGCTGTAGCTAACGCCGCCGTTCAAGGTCAGGCCCTGCACCGGGACTGCCGTGACTTCGGCCTCAAAGCCTTTCACGGTCGCATCGCCCTGATCCAGGATGATCGATCCCAGATCCGGTCGATTGATATTCCGTCCCGTATTGGCTCTTTGAAGGTGCTCGTACCGCGCACGGAAGAGCGAGAGGTTGAGCCGGAGCCGCTGGTCGAACAGATCGGACTTCACACCGCCTTCCCAAGAGGCCGCGGTTTCCGGCGCGAAATCCAGGCCGGCAATCGAGCCACCCGAGATGAAGCCGGTCGAGAATTTGCCATAGACCAGCAGGTCGTTCGACGGCTTGTAGTTGATGCCTGCCACATAGGTGGGCTTCGTCTTTTCATAGGTGAAGCTCGTGGGAACCGTCCGCACGAAGGTCGTGCCCGACTTGTCGTCGTTGGTGATGCGATAGCCGCCGACTATGTCCACCTCGGGCGTGACATGGACTTCTGCCTGCACATAGCCGGCCTTCGAGATGGACGTGTTGTAAGAGTGGTCGAGGCCCGCCGGGATCACGCCTCCGGGCAGAGGGATGAAATTCTGCGCAGCGCCCGTCAGGCCCTCAGGAACGCCCAGCGCAGTCTTGAGCTTGAAGTAGAGCAGGCCTGTGGTCAGCGTCAGAAAATCCGAATCGTAGTTGACCTGGAACTCTTCGCTCCATTGCTTCGCCCGCGTTTCGACCGACGCATCGCTGAGTGATACGGGAGCTCCGACCGCTCCCCGTGTCGGGTCCGTGTTCTCAAGACCGCCAATTCCGGTCAGATTCGAATTCGCGTACACATAGCTCTTGCGGTACGACGCGATGTTCTTCAGCGATAGGTGGTCGCTGATTTCGTAATTCATCGTGAGGTTGTTGCCGTACACCTTCTGGTAGCCGGGGGTCGTCCATGCATTGTTCACGGCTTTAGGCCGATCGAGCCCCCCAAACGGCGCGGGATTCGCATCGTAGAGGGATTGGACGTACGCACCGACCGCCGGCCCCAGCGCCTGCGGGGTGAAAACGACCAGTCCCGAGCCTTCCGGCGTGAAATGGTTCGCTGTCCGGTCGAACTTATAGACCGCG
>DATELY010000289.1:0-5969 GCA_035276085.1 Steroidobacteraceae bacterium
ACCCCGAAGGGATGAAAGCGCGGTAGCGCCTCTGACCAACCGCCAACCGCCAACCGCCAACCGCTAACCGCTAACCGCTAACCGCTAACCGCCAACCGCTTCTTTCATATTAGGTTGCTGCTTTTTTCGCTTCCTGCGGCGGCTTCACGCGCGTCTTGGTCTTGCCTGCCCGGCGCTCGTTGAGCCGCTCGACCATCTCTTGCACCAGGTGCGCGACTTCCGCGTGCGGCCCGTTGCGCAGACCGGTGATCTCGTTCGTACCCTGCATGATGACGTAGCGATACCACGTGCCCACGCTACCCTCTGGGCCGCCGGTCTCGATCAACGACGCGAGTCGAAACGGCACCTCGTGATTGGCCCTCGTGATCATCACTGCTCCCGATAACGATGACAGCGCTGCGACGCACGCAGGCGAACCTGCGTGCGTCAGTGGCAACTACCAGCGACGTCCGCCGCCGCCGCCACCACCACCGCCGCCACGTCCGCCGGCGGGCTTATCCTGGGCCTCGTTGACGCGCAAAGGCCGGCCGCCCATGTCCTGTCCATTCAGGTTCTGAATGGCGCGGGCCGCGTCCGAGCGTGGCATCTCCACGAAACCGAAGCCGCGTGGGCGACCGGTCTCGCGATCCATGATGAGGGCGACGGATTCGACCGTGCCGTGCTGCTCGAACAGCGTGCGAATGGCGGCTTCGTCTGCCGAAAAGGGCAGATTGCCCACGTAAATCTTACTCATGCAAAAACTCCTGAAAGATCGCGCGGCCCGCGTCGTGAGACGTGATTCGCGCTATATGCGCGGCCGGCAACAGTGTGCCGCCCGCTTATCCTGGATCGAGGGACAATTCGGTTTTGCTTGCCTTGGAGGCATCGCCGAACGGCGCAAGCAGCAAGGAGGGAAAAGAGAATGGTCTTGGGACCCGGTCGGCACTATACAGGGTTACGTCCGCGGGCAAAGCGCAATCTGCTGTCGTGGGAAGGGTTACAGGGCGGCCGTGGACGCGAACATCGCAGTGCCGCACCGCTGTCACGCCATCGGCTTCGGTGCGGCGCGTCGCTGCTGCTCGGTCTGAACCTCTGCAATGGATAGTTCGGTCTGCGCCGCGATGATGCGAACGAGGCGATGCCCTGCGTCCCGGGGCAGCCGCAGCTCGTGCAACTGTTCCCAGATGCGAATGCGTTCTTCGGGTGTATTGAACGGGGACGCTTGCGCATCCAGCTGCTTCCGGCGCTCCGCCTGAAACTCATCGTAGCGGCGTTGCGCGGACGCCTTGCGTTCGGCCGTCGTTTCATCGTGACTGTACGGAGGTTGGAAATCCTGCATCGACGTGGGCCGGCGCTCGCTACTCATCTCGCTCTCCAAATGGTCTCTGGCGAAGGGTGCAGCGCCGCCAGTAATGCGCAGTGTCCATGCAGAAGGGCAGTGTGCGCTGTGCGGGCTGGAATAGATATGGCGACGCACGGCGGCCCGCGCCCGAGGCTGCTCTGACGCCCTGCATCGTTCAGCGCGGAGTAGGATTGGCCGGGTGGTACGGGAGATCGACCGATGTCAGCCAACGTACGCATCGACGCACGCTTCAACGGACCGCCGGATTGCGCCAATGGCGGCTACGCAGCAGGGCGATTCGCCATTGCGGCCGATGCGACCGTCGCCGTGCGCCTGCATCGGCCCGTGCCACTCGAATGCGATCTGACCGTCTTGCCGGTCGGTGACGATCGCTGGGCAGTGCGTCGCGACGCCGAGGTCATCGCGTCGGTCCGGCGCACGCAGATCGACCTGGAGGTTCCTGCTGCGGTCTCGTACATCGAGGCGCGCGGTGTCTCGACCCACTACGTGGGCTTTCACAAGCACGCCTACGCGACTTGTTTCGTCTGCGGTCCGAAACGTCAGCCGGGAGATGGACTGCGCATCTTCGCGGGTTCCGTGCCGGGGACGAACACCGTTGCCGCGCCGTGGCTGCCAGACGAATCGCTGCATGACGGTGCAGGCAAGGTGCGGCCGGAATTCATCTGGGCTGCGCTGGACTGTCCCGGTTACTTTGCGCGCGTGAATGGTCTGGACGGGGCGCCCTATACACCGCGGGCTGCACTGCTGGGTGAGTTCGCCGTTCACATCGATCGGCCCGTGCACATCGATGAGCCCTGTGTGATCGTCGGGTGGCCGCTGCGGGTCGATGGCCGCAAGCACTATGTCGGCACGGCGCTGTTCGATGAGGAAGGCGAACGTTGTGCCGTGGGTGCGGCGACGTGGATCACCGTCGACACGCCCTCTGCCTCATGATTCATCACCTGCTCGGCATCGAGCTGCCGCTCATTCAAGCGCCGATGGCGGGTGTGCAGGGCAGCGCACTGGCGATCGCAGTGTCGCAAGCGGGCGCTCTAGGTTCGTTGCCGTGTGCCCTGTTGAGCAGGGAGCAGATGCGCTCCGAGCTCGGCGCGATCGGCGCAGCGACGCAGCGCCCATTCAACGTGAACTTCTTTTGTCATGTTCCGCCCGCTCCCGATGCAGCGCGTGAGGCGAAATGGCGAGCGGCCTTGCAGCCGTACTACACAGAGCTCGGCATCACGGACGCCAGCACTGCACCGCCGCGTCTGCCTTTCGATGCCAGTGCTGCCGAGTTGCTGGATGTTTTCCGGCCCGCCGTCGTCAGCTTTCATTTCGGCTTGCCGAGTGTCGACCTGCTGCAACGTGCGCGCGCGTGCGGAGCCAGGATCATCAGCTCCGCCACGACAGTGGCTGAAGCGCTGTGGTTGGAATCGCGCGCTGTGGACGCCATCATCGCCCAGGGGCTGGAAGCCGGCGGACATCGCGGGCATTTTCTCTCGGACGATCTGAGCCGGCAGAGCGGCACCTTCGCATTGCTACCGCAGATCGTGCGTGCCGTGCGTGTGCCCGTCATCGCAGCGGGTGGCATCGTCGATCGCGCCGGTGTGACGGCTGCACTCGCATTGGGTGCAGCAGGCGTCCAGGTTGGCACGGCCTATCTCCTGTGCAATGAGACCACGACGTCCACTGTTCATCGTGCGGCACTGACGAGCGAGGATTCAGCCCACACGGCGCTCACGAATCTGTTTACAGGACGGGCGGCGCGCGGGATCGTCAATCGACTCATGCGTGAGCTCGGATCGTGGTCGCATCTGCCACCAGAGTTTCCACTGGCTGCGGGTCCACTCGCGCCGTTGCGGGCTCACGCGGAAGCTGCGGGTCGCGGTGATTTCTCGCCGTTATGGGCGGGACAGAATGTGACCGGCTGTAAGAAGGTGCCAGCAGGCCAGCTCACGCGGGATCTCATGCAGCGCGCTGAATAACTGCACATCAATTGTCGTCTCGGTCCGCCTCAGTGTGCTTCATCGCCAAACTCCTGCACTGTGTAGCGTGACCACCGTATCTGCGGTGACCAGAAATCCGGCGGCAAGCCGGCCTTCGCGCGCAAGTGCCGAACGAACTCGCGCGACTCAGGTAGCTGTTCCCACACCGCGGGCAAGAAGGTCGCGCGATGCGAGCCGTACTCGAGTACGAGTCCATCGATGCCGGGTCGCAACGTGCGCAGCAACTCCGCTTCGCTGGCGACAGCGAATGGTCTGGGTGTCGATAGCACGGAGATGTGCAGCGCGATGTTCGGCCACTCCCTGCGTGTGAGGCCCGGAAATCGCGGATCCGCGAAGGCCGAAGCACGAGCATTGCGCCACACGTCCTCTGCGAGCGGCAGCCGCGCTTCGATCGAGCCACAACAGCCCCGCAGGGCGTGTGTACCGCGCTCACGTAACGTGACGAAGCTCGCACCCGGCGCGCTCAGCTCGGCATCGAACGGTACGTTCGAGCGGGTGGGCACACCCTGATGAAGCGCCTCTTCGATCGAGCGTCGCGCCACCTCGAGGAGTTGTTGCCGGGCAGGCGCGGACAGCTCAGTGGAGGGCATAGGCACCGTAGCCGACGACACGTGCGCGATCTCCAGCCGTATCACCCGAGTTCAACCGTGCAATCTCATGCGCGCGCAAGCCGCGCTGTGCGGCTGCGCCCAGCACACCATTGATCGGTAACGCCCCGCAGGCCTGCTCCGCTTGCAGGCTCGTGCTCATGGCGAGGATCTGCGCGTTGGTGCGCGCATCGACGGCCTGGGCTTCTTCGTACGCGAGGTAGTGACTCAAGTCCGAGCTCGCGATGACGAGCGTATGTTCATCGCCCCACACCGAACCCAGCACGTCGGCGACGAAGGCGGGTGTTGCAACACCGACCACCAGCGGCAGCAGCGTGACGTTCCCGAGAACCTGCTGCAGGAATGGCAGCTGTACTTCCAGACTGTGTTCCATTGCATGCGGTGCATCGCTCGCGAGCACATCGCCGCGACTCAGCAGCTCGCGTGCCAACCCGGCGTCGATCGGCATCTCGCCCAGCGGCGTGCCGAATGCACGAGCGCTCGGCAGTGCGATGCCTTGAAAGTAAACGCGATGGCTCGGGCCGATCACCACGACGCGCCGCAGCGTGTCGCGCAATGGCTCGATGAGTTTGTATGCGCGGGCCGCCACGCTGCCGGAATAGACGTAGCCGGCATGCGGTGCAATCAGCGCTTTGGGCGGCGTTGCGTCCGGTGCGGCCGAAGGCGCGTTCGACAACAGCTGCGTAACCATTCCCCGCAGCTCAGCCGGATCGCCCGGGTAGAACATGCCGGCGACTGCCGGCGCGCGCACGCTTGCATTTCCAACTCGCAGGGCCATGATGAGCTTCACCTCCTGATTGCAAGTCGGTAGTTCATCTGCCGACAGCGCGAACGATGTTCGCAGTGCCTATGTCTCATCCAACTCAGTACTTTCATGCGCTGTCGGACGGTCGTGTGCAATGCGACGTCTGCCCGCGTGCCTGCAAAATGCATGAAGGCCAGCGCGGGTTGTGCTTCGTGCGCGGCGTCGAGCAGGGCCAGGTGCGACTGTTCACCTATGGCCGCTCGAGCGGATTCTGCGTCGATCCCATCGAAAAGAAACCACTCAATCATTTTCTGCCGGGCAGCGCGGTGCTGTCGTTCGGTACGGCCGGCTGCAATCTCGCCTGCAAATTCTGTCAGAACTGGGACATGAGCAAATCACGCGAGATGGACACGCTGCAGGATCAGGCCAGTCCGCAGATGCTCGCTGCCGCCGCGCAGCGGCTGGACTGCGCCAGTGTCGCGTACACCTACAACGATCCCGTGATCTTCATGGAGTACGCGATGGATGTCGCGGATGCGTGTCGGGAGCGCGGCATCCAGAACGTCGCCGTCACCGCGGGCTACATGTGCGATGCGCCGCGGCGCGAGTTCTATCGCCACATGGACGCGGCCAATGTCGATCTCAAAGGATTCACCGAGCGCTTCTATCGCAAGATCTGCGGTGCGGAGCTGGGCAACGTGCTCGAGACGTTGCAATACCTCGAGCATGAGACGAATGTCTGGTTCGAGATCACGACGTTGTTGATCCCGGAGGAGAACGATTCCGACGCGGAATTGCACGCGATGACGCACTGGATCATGGACCGGCTCGGCCCGGACGTCCCGCTGCATTTCACGGCATTCCATCCGGACTGGAAGATGCGCGACAAGCCGCCCACACCGCCCGCTACGCTCACGCGTGCGCGAGACATCGCGCTCGCGAACGGGCTGCATCATGTGTACACGGGCAACGTGCACGATGCGGAAGGCTCCAGTACGTACTGCGCCAGCTGCAAGACGCGGGTCATCGAGCGGGATTGGTATGAACTCGGGGAGTATCGGCTGGATGAGAACGGTGCGTGCTTGAAGTGTGGAGCTGTGGTGCCGGGCGTGTTCGAGGCGCGTGCCGGGAAGTGGGGGAGGAAGCGGTTGCCGGTGAGGATTGCGGTGGCGAGTGTGTGATTGTCACTAGTGTCCTGAATCGGTAATGCGTGAACGTCAATTCGGCGAGAGGAAATGGCGAAACGGCGTAATGGCGTCAGAAATCACGCGCTTGACGCCATCTCGCCATGA
>DATELY010000290.1:0-32282 GCA_035276085.1 Steroidobacteraceae bacterium
CGAGAGCGTCGATCGGCACTGGGCCAGCGCTCGAGCACCTCGACCGGATGCACGACGTGCTGCACCGCCTGCACCAATCTGGGCCGTTCAGGATCCTCCGCGGTGCGGAACAGGCCCTTCAAGCGCAGCAGATGCTCGCCGCGCATGGCCGCCAACAGATCGATCCAGTCAAGCATCACCGCCTCGGGAATCGGTGCGTCCACAACGATGGAGCGGGCGCGGATCGTGTCTTCGTGCCGATGCTCGCCGCCCTGCTCGATCTGCTGCGCAAACCGCGTGAAGCCAGTGCCCGGCTCCGCCTCACCTTGCAGGTTCCCGCGCAGCAGCGCGTTGAGCTCAGGATCGTCGACGGCAAGAACATGAGCATAGGGATTGAGCGTGGCAAGGCGTTGGCGCACCTGGGTGGCACCGTGCTCCTCACTCAGATCCAACTTCGTCATCAGCAGCACGTCCGCGAATGCGACCTGCCGCCGCGCCTCACGATGCAACTCCAACGTTCGCAGAGCGTTGACGGTGTCGACGGTTGTCACCGTCGATGACTGCCGCCAATCCCCGACCAGCGCGGGATCGATGGCGAGCGAATGAAGGATCGGGGCGGGATCGACGAGGCCGGAGGTCTCGATGAAGGCGCGCGCGAAGCGCAGCTCGCCACGTCTACGCCGCTGCGCCAAATCGCCGAGCGTATCCACCAGATCGCCGCGCACGGCGCAGCAGACGCAACCCGTGTCGAGCACGCGAATGTTTTCGTCGCTGTGCGAGATCAGGAGATGATCGAGCGGTACATCGCCGAACTCGTTCACGATCACCACGCTGTCGGCAAATGCCGGCTCGCGCAGCAGCCGGTTGAGCAGCGTGGTCTTGCCACTGCCCAGAAACCCCGTCAGCAAGATGACCGGCAGCCGCTGATCACTCAACGCTCATACACCTTGTTGCCGCCGAACCATGTGGACAAGACCTTGGTATCGGCAATGCGATCGGGAGCACAGGTCTTGATGTCCTGATCGATGACGATGAAGTCCGCGACTTTGCCGGTTTCCAACGACCCGATCTTGTCATCGAGACCGAGGGCGATCGCGCCACCGCGCGTGAAGGCGAACATCGTTTCATCGACGGAAATCGCCTGCTCGGGTCCGAGCGCTCCAGGGAACTGACCGAGCGGATCTCTTCGGGTGACCATGCCTTCCATCGCGAGCCACGGATCGGGTGAGGGCGCCACGGGCCAGTCCGAGCCGCCCGCGATGAGCACACCGGCTTTCAGCATGTCGGCAATCGGTGCCATGATGTCGATGCGCTTGTCCGGCACCGATCCGCGCAGCGCGCGCTCGAGAATGCTGGGACACCACAGCATCGGCGATAAATCCGCCGTCACGTTGAGCGCCGCCATGCGCGGCACATCCGCGAGATCGATGATGAGTGCATGGGCGATCTGGTGTCGCAGCGTGGTCGGGCCATTGAAGTTGCGCACGACCTCGATCGCATCGAGCGCCTGACGCGAGGCCCCATCACCCGCGCAGTGAATCTTGACGGCGAGGCCGACACGCTCGCAATCGGCGAGCAGGCGCGCGAGCTGCGGCAGCGTCATGGTGGTGCCGCCTCGATAGCAGCAGCCGAAGACCGAGTCTTCGCGATACGGCTCGAGCATGGCGGCGGTGCGCGTCATGGGTACGCCATCCAGCAGCACCTTGGCGAAATTCGGCCGTACATGTTCGGTGCGGTACTTCTCTTTCTCCGCGAACAGCGGCGCTCCGATCGGTCCAGGCGTGTAAAAACCTCCGGTCGCCATCAGCGAGGGCGTCACCCACGCCGTGAGCTTGCCCGCGCGGTCGAGCTCCGAGAGCGCCTGAATCATGGCGAGATAACTCAAGGCATCCTGAAATGCGGTGACGCCGAGTGAATTGAGAATCTCGACACCCTTCACCACGACCTGACCGAGGACCGATGCGTCGCTGAACATCGCATCTTCCAACGCCTCGTCCACCAACACGCCAGCGCTCTCGAGCAGAAAGCCGGTCGGCGCTCCGCTCTGCGCGTCGCGACCGATGCGGCCATTCGCTGGATCCTTCGTCGACGCAGTGATGCCAGCGGCGGCCAGTGCAGCGGAGTTGCACCAGCGGTTGTGCGCCGAGTCATCGCGCAACACGACGGGTTTGCCAGCGGAGACGGCATCGAGATCCGCGCGCGCTTGTGACGTATTGAGTCGGTCGGCCAACCCGCTGTCGAAGCCGCCACCGAATACCCACCGCCCCGCAGGCGCGGCCTGCGCCGCCTTGCGGATGTGCACAAGGATCTCGTCATACGACCACGCCGATGAGATGTTCAGCTCGAACAGCGCGGCCCGACCGCCGAGGGTATGGTGGTTGTGAATGTCGATCACGCCGGGCATCACCGTGCTGCCCTTCAGGTCGATCGCTTGATGGCCCGGGCCCGCCGCTTCGCGCACCGAGCGCTCATCGCCAACCGCCACGATGCGGCCGTTGCGCACACCGAATGCTGCTGCGGTCCGGTACTGTGGGTCGCACGTGTGGATGCGGCCGTTAAAGAAGATTGTCGCTTGCATATCAACGCCTCCGCGGGAGAGCCCCTGAACCAGTGTCATCGTGTTCCAACGTCCTCGCATCGTCGCAATTGACCGGGCGATCGGCTTACCTGCCGAGATGCGCCGCCAGTGTCTTGATCGCGTCGATGAAGGCGCGACATGGCGGCCTCGTCAATGAAGGTGGGTGCTCCAGATACGGGTGATGCCGAACGTGTCTGCCCAACCATGGGTCAGCACGCGCTTGATCTGATCTGCTTCCAGACGCGCGCATTCGGTTGGGCTGAAGCTTAGTCAGGCCCCAGCGGCACCCGTTAGCCGAAATCGGCACCAGCCTGCGAAAAGGGCAACCCTGGCTGCTGATCCGCGCCGCGGACGCCGCATCGGCGTTGCGCAGCCATTCGATTCAGTGGTGATCGTAGAAGATCTGCGGCGGCTCGTCGTGTACATCGAGCAGATCCGGCGCAGGTGCGCTGTCCGCATCCAGGTGGCGATAACGGCCGCGGAAGAACAACAGCGGCCGATGCGGTTCGATGCCCACGTGCAACTCGCGCACGCGCCCTATCACCACCCAGTGATCCCCCGCCTCGACGACACGGTCGGTGTCGCAGTCCAGCGTGGCGAGGCTCCCCTCGAGTCGCAGTGCGCAACGCGAGGGAACGAAGCGGAACGGCGGCGGTGAGGACTGCTTCCAACCGCCGGCGAAGTACGTCGACAGCGATTGCTGCTCGTCGCGCAGGAAATTGATCGTGAACCCCGCAAGCCCCTCGAGATGCTGCGATAGCCGTGTGCTCTTGCCGGGACAGAACAGCACGAGCGTCGGATCGAGAGACAAGGAAGAGACCGCGTTGACGGTCATCGCGAGCACTTCGTCCGCCGCACGCGCGACGATCACTGCGACGCCGGTCGCGAACATCCCGATGGTGTCGCGAAACCGGCGTGGATCGACCGATGCAGACGACTCGTTCATCGCAGGTCAGCCGTGGATCAGTGTTCGCCGCACGAGGGCAGGCTTACGACGCAGCACCGAAGGCTTCGTCGCGCTGTGCTTTGACGAAGCTGCGCACCTTCTCAGCGTACTCCTGTATCTGGCTGTTGTGACCCGTCACGAGCGCACCCGCCATGCGGACCGGATCGCCGAAGAAGAAGCGCTCGTAGAGCACCTGCCGTGTCGCGAACGCAGAGATCGACGCATCCCATGCCAGGCGAAACAGCGGGATACGCTCGAACGCGTCGGCGCGCGCCGCCTGGTAGTACTTCTTGATGTCCTCGACGAGCGGTCCTTTGAGATCGCTTTCGGTCGGCATCGAAACCAGGCCGCTGGCGCCGATCTGCTGGATGATCTCCACCATGCGTGGATACAGACGCGGGAACAGATTGCGCGCCGCATCGAGCGGGTTCCAAGCCGGCCGCATCACACCCCATTCATCGAGCGCGGCATCCGCCTCGGCGGTACGCAGGAAGGCCTTCATCGTTTCCGTATTCACCCAGAGCTCTGCCAGCTTTTCGTGAATGTGCTGGAAGATCTCGGCGCCGATCGTGTTCACCATGAGCGAGGCCAGGCCGAGCATGAACTCGCACTTGGCAATGTTCTTCACGACAACCTGATGCGTCATGTGCACGACGGCACCCGTGCGTGCGTACGCTTCGTTGCAGCGTTTCACATCGCGATGGAGCAGCACGTTCTCCCACGGCACGAACACGTCGTCGAACACGACCAGCGCATCCATCTCCTCGAAGCGCGAGCCGAGCGGATGGTCGAAGTGTGAGCGCTCGTAGTCGACACTCTCGCGACAGATGAAGCGCAGCCCCGGTGTGTTGTTCGGGATCGAGAAACCGAACGCGTACGGCGCATCCTCTTCCGGACTCTTGAGCAGGGTCGAGGGGAACACCATGATCTCATCGGAAATCGGCAACGTCGCCAGCATGCGGCAACCGCGGATGACCAGGCCCGCATCGGTCTCTTCCTTGATGCGCGCGGCCAGGAACGGGTCCGCCTGCTTCGCGGAGCTCACGGCGCGGTTCGCCTGGGGAGGAATCAACGTGTGCGTGAGACACAGGTCGTTCTCGCGCAGATATTCGTAGTAACGCACGGCGTTCTTGCCGAAGCGCGGATCGGCCTCGGCGAGAAAAGGCGCGCCCGCCGCATAACCGGTCATCGCACGGCTGATGTAATCCGGCACACGTCCCATCATGCCGAACGTGTAGTCCTCCCACACCTTCATCGCGCGGCTGACGCTGACGAGTTCCGCATGCGTCTTCGGCATCATGAACGAGCGCGCGACTTTCCTGCCCGAGGTCGGCGATTCGTACAGGCACGTATCCGCCTTCTCCCACTGCAGGTCATACAGCCTGGCAAGCGTGTGGACGCCGCCCTTCAAAGCTGGATGCACCGTGACGTCCTTGACCTGTTCGCCTTTGTACCAAATCGAAGGCGGCTGCTCGCGCAGGCGTTGCAAGACCTGAGCGCCGCGGCGAGCGCCCGTACCACGCACTTCTGTATTCACTTTCATCCCCTGCCGGGCGACGCCCATGGCCAACACCGCTGCAACGAATCTGTTACGAAATGCGTAACGCGTTATGATTAGAGTAATTCCGCTGTATGCAGCGGTCAACCACTCGAGGTGAGAATGCGATGGTTCGCAAGCGCAAAACACAACACGGCATCCAGTCGATCGAGGTCGGAGGTCGACTGCTGGTTGCATTGGCCCAGGCATCGGGGCCGATGATGCTGCGCGACATCGCGGGCAAGGCGCAGATGCCCGCGGCAAAGGCGCATCGTTATCTGGTGAGTCTCATGCGCATGGGGTTGGTGGAACAGGGCTCCGAAAACGGCCTGTACGACCTGGGTCCCTTCGCTCTTCAGCTGGGATTGAGCGCGCTCGCACGTCTTGATCCGGTCACCGTGGCCGCGCCGTTCTTGAGTCAGTTGCGCGAGGACATCGGTCACACGGTTGCGCTCGCCGTGTGGGCAAATCAAGGGGCGACGATCGTGCGCTGGCTCGGCGCGGACACGCCGGTAGCCGCAAGTCTGCGGGTGGGCTCCGTCATGCCTCTTACCCGCTCCGCGACGGGTAACGCATTCCTGGCCTTCCTGCCGCCGCAGACGACTGCGCGCTGGATCAAGAGCGAGCTTGCCGAGCATGTGCGCAAGGGACTGACGCCCACGACCGCTCATGAAGTCGAGCGACTGACTACGAAGACGCGCCGCCTGGGTTACGCTCGCACGAGCGAATTCATTCCCGGGATCAGCGGCATGGCTGCACCGGTGTTCGATCACACCGGGGCGATGGTGTTCGCGCTCGTGGCGCTGGGCTATAGTCGTCCGTTCGATGAACAGTTCGACCGAATATCGGCTGCAGTTCTGCGCGCAGCGCAGGCCTTGTCGCAGCGACTGGGATTCGCGGCAAGCTGAAACGACGCGCCCACCCGGCGAAGGCCATCACTTCATCATCGATCTCTAGTACAACGCCATGAAACTTCACGATTCCCGCTTGCTTCGCGAACAGTGCTTCATCGACGGCGAATGGCGCAATGCCGATACCGGTGCGACGGTATTCGTGACCAATCCCGCCACCGGCGAGCGACTGGGATCCGTTCCCATGATGGGCACCGCTGAAACACGGCGGGCCATCGAGGCCGCACATGCCGCGCTTGCAACCTGGAAAGCGACGACCGCGAAGGAACGCGCGACGGTGCTGCGCCGCTGGTTCGATCTGATGATGTCGCACCAGGACGATCTCGCCACGATCATGACAGCCGAGCAAGGCAAGCCGCTGGCAGAATCCAAAGGCGAGATCGCATACGCCGCATCCTTCATCGAGTGGTTTGCCGAAGAAGGCAAGCGCTTGTACGGCGACGTCATTCCGTCTCACGCCCCGGACAAACGCATCCTGGTGATTCGGCAGCCCGTGGGCGTCGTCGCCGCCATTACGCCTTGGAACTTCCCCGCGGCGATGATCACGCGCAAGGCGGCGCCGGCGCTCGCCGCCGGTTGCACGTTCGTGGTCAAGCCGGCACAACAAACACCCTATTCGGCGCTCGCAATGGCGGAGCTCGCAGCTCGCGCAGGCATTCCCAAGGGCGTCATCAACGTGGTCGTGGGGCATTCGAGCCAGATCGGTGCGGAAATGACCTCCAACCCGCGCGTGCGCAAACTGACGTTCACCGGCTCGACACAGATCGGCAAGCTGCTGATGTCCCAATGCACCGGCACAGTCAAGAAGGTCTCGATGGAGCTGGGCGGCAACGCGCCGTTCATCGTCTTCGACGACGCCGATCTGGATGCCGCCGTGCAAGGCGCCATCGCCAGCAAGTATCGCAATACCGGACAGACCTGCGTGTGCGCAAATCGTCTGCTGATCCAGGACGGCATCTATGACGCTTTCGCCGAAAAGCTCGCGGGCGCCGTGCGGAACCTGCGTATCGGAAACGGACTCGCCGGGCCCACCGATCAAGGACCCTTGATCGATGAAAACGCCGTGGCAAAAGTCGAAGAACACGTTGCCGATGCGCTCGCGAAGGGCGCTCGTGTGCTGGTCGGTGGCAAACGACATGCACTCGGCGGACAGTTCTTCGAACCCACCGTACTCACGCACGTGAATCCCAGCATGCTGGTGGCGCGCGAAGAAACGTTTGGTCCGGTGGCACCGCTGTTCCGCTTCAAGACCGAGGCCGATGCAATCGCCCTCGCGAACGACACGGAGTTCGGCCTGGCCGCCTACTTCTATACACGCGATCTCGCACGCGCATGGCGCGTTGCCGAAGCGCTCGAGACCGGCATCGTCGGTTTGAACACGGGACTCATCTCGACCGAAGTCGCGCCGTTCGGCGGCATCAAGGAATCCGGCATCGGTCGCGAGGGCTCGAAGTACGGCATCCAGGATTTCACGGAGCTGAAGTACATCTGCGTTGGCGGGATCCATCCCGCCTAGCTGCTGCTGGCGTCTCCGCCCGCAGCTAAGCTCGAGATGATTCAGGTAAACGTCTTGGATGCTGCCGCAAGCGTCGCGAGCAGCGGCGCAGGCTGCCAACGCCCAGGGTCGTTGGCGTCCGCCGCAAACTGCTCCAAAGACTTCACGACACCTGGCAGACCGACCTCATTTGCGTAATGCATCGGTCCGCCCCGATGCGTCGGGAAGCCATAGCCGTTGAGCCACACGATGTCGATATCCGAGGCGCGATACGCGATGCGCTCTTCGAGGATGCGCGCGCCTTCATTCACGAGCGTGTAGATGCACTTCGCGACGATCTCCTCGTCGGTGACGGGGCGGGCCGTTACCTCCCGCTCGCGGCGAAACGCGTCGATGATTTCAGCCGTTCGTGGATCGGGAACCGGATCTCTCTTGCCCGGTTCGTAGCGGTACCACCCTCCCCCGGTCTTTTGCCCGAAGCGGCCCGCCTCACAGATGCGATCCGCTATCCGCGGCGTCGCCAGCGCTGGGTTCAGCTTGGCGCGGTGTTTGCGAATCGCCCAGCCGATGTCGAGACCGGCAAGATCTCCAACCCGGAATGGGCCCATCGCCATGCCGAATGACTCGAGGGCCTGGTCGACCTGCTGCGGTGAGGCACCCTGCACCACCAGCTCTTCCGCCACGGCCTGATACTTGTGCAGCATGCGATTGCCGATGAAGCCATCGCACACACCTGCGACCACGGCGACCTTCTTGATGCGCTTCGCGAGCTGCATGCATGTGAGCAGCACGTCCTCCGCGGTCTTCTCGCCACGCACGACTTCGAGCAGACGCATCACGTGAGCAGGACTGAAGAAATGCAGACCGATGACGTCCTGCGGCCGCCGGGTGCACTCGGCAATGCGGTTCAGATCGAGTGTCGAGGTGTTGCTCGCGAGAATGGCGCCCGGCTTTGCAACGGCATCGAGTTGCGAGAAGACCTGCTGCTTCACCTCCATGCTCTCGAACACCGCTTCAACGATGAGGTCGCACGAGCCTAGATCGCCGTAGTGCAAGGTCGTCTGCAATAGCGCGAGGCGCGCATCGACCTGCGCCTGCGTCAGCTTGCCGCGCTTGACGGAGCTTTCGTAGTTCTTGCGGATGTTGGTCACGCCACGATCCAGCGCCTCCTGCGCAGTGTCGAGGAGCCACACAGGCATGCCCGCGTTGAGAAAATTCATGGCGATCCCGCCACCCATCGTGCCGGCGCCAATCACGCCGACTTGCGCGACGGCGCGCGGGACTGGCTCTGAGGCCATGCCGGGAATCTTGTTCAGCGCGCGCTCCGCAAAGAACACGTGCCGCAAGGCGCGCGATTGCGGCGTCGTCAGCAGCCACTCGAAGTGCGCACGTTCGACGCGCAGTCCTTCCTCGAAGCCGTTCGTCATGCCAGCCGCGATCGCGTCAATACATTTGAGCGGCGCCGGCAAATGCCGGGACGCTGCAGCAACGCGTTCGCGTGCCGCCGCGATGAGTGCCTCGGCTCCCGCGGCGGAGAGCTCGATGTCGCGCGCGCGCTGCAACGGCCGGCGTTCGTGCACGATCTTTGCGGCCAACGCAACGGCCGCACGCTGCAGATCGCCGCTCGCCACTTCATCGAGCAACGCCGTGCCTGCCAGGTCTCTTGCCGGCACCGTCTCGCCCGTCGTGATCATTGCAATGCCGCGTTCCAGACCGACCAACCGCGGCAAACGCTGAGTGCCACCGGCGCCGGGCATCAACCCCAACTTCACTTCCGGTAGCGCAATCGTTGCCTCGGGCGTGGCGATTCGATAGTGGCAGGCGAGCGCCAATTCCAGGCCACCGCCCAGACACACACCGCTGATGGCCGCGATCACCGGCTTCTCGCACGCTTCGATGGTCCGAATGACCGTTCGCAGCTGCGGTTCCTTCGTTGCAAGCGGGGTGTTGAATTCGCGCACATCGGCCCCGCCAGAGAATGCACGCTCATTGCCGATCAACACGATCGCATGAACCGCGCCCTCTTCCGAGGCCCGCTGGATGGCAGCGACAATGCCTTCTCGAAGTGCGAAGCCCAAGCCATTGACGGGCGGATTGTTCAGCGTGACCACGGCGACTTGACCGCGTACCGCGTATTCGACACTCAGTGACATCGGGACCTCGTATGCGTGGAGAAAGCGGTTGGCGGTTGGTCAGAACGCGCTGACGCGCGAGCAGCCTACTGACCAGTGAACTTCGCAGGGCGTTTTTCGATGAAGGCGGCAACGCCCTCTGCATAGTCGCGTGATCGACCCAGTTCCCGCTGAAAGTCCCGTTCGAGATTGAGGTGTTCCTCCAGCGAGTTTCTGGAAGAGGCGTAGATGGCCTCTTTCGTCCGGGCAAGCCCTCGCGTCGGTGCCGCCGCGAGTTGCCGGCTCAAGCTGTCGACTGCGGCATCGAATTCATCATCCTCGACGCAGCGCCAGATCAAACCCCACTGTTGCGCCTGTTCGGCTGAGAGCTTGTCTCCCAACAGCGCGAGTCCCATCGCGCGTGCCATGCCGACCAGCCGCGGCAAATACCACGTTCCGCCCGAATCGGGCACGAGTCCGAGTTTGTTGAAGGGCTGAACGAAGCTGGCCGACTTCTTGGCGATCACCAGATCGCAGGCAAGCGCAACGTTGGCGCCTGCTCCTGCCGCAACACCGTTGACGGCTGCAATCACGGGCATCTGCAACCGCCGCAGTGCGAGCACCAGCGGTTTATAGTGATTCTCGATCGATTCACCCAGATCGACTCCTTGAGCACCAGGGGCGACCGCGCGATCCCCCAGATCCTGTCCGGCACAAAACCCGCGGCCTGCGCCGGTCAATACGAGTACGCGTGCCGTGGAGTCTTTGCTCACCTGATGGATCGCTGCCCGCAACTCGAGGTGCATCTGAACATTGAAGCTGTTCAGGCGATCGGGACGATTCATGGTGAGTCGCGCGACACCGTCCGTTACGTCGAACAGAATGTGTTGATAGCTCATGTGCGGATTTCCTCGTTCTCTGGAAAGCGGTTGGCGGTTAGCGGTAGCGGTTGGTCCAGAGCCGCTGATGCACTTCATTCATTTCTGTTTGGGACGCCGATCGATCACGCGTTGGGCCTTGCCCAGCGAGCGCGGTACTTGATCCGGCACACACACCACTTGAACGCTGATCCCAATGTAGGACTTGATGTGGTGCGACAGCGCTCGCGCGGCGACCGCACGCTCTGCTTCCGGCGTTTGCTGCCCGTTTGCCGGCTCCACCTTCACGATGAGAGCATCCAGATTGCCATCACGGATGATCTCTATCTGATAATGCGGTGAGAGTTGCTCCTGCTTGAGGATCAACTCTTCGATCTGGGTTGGGAATACGTTGACACCCCGGATGATCATCATGTCGTCGGAACGACCGGTTATCTTGGCCATGCGCCGCATCGAGCGTGCCGTCGGCGGCAGCAGCCTCGTGAGATCCCGCGTGCGATAGCGAATCACCGGGAGCGCTTCTTTGGTCAAAGAGGTCAGAACGAGTTCGCCTTCCTCACCATCAGGCAAAACCTGGCCGGTGATCGGATCGATGATCTCCGGATAGAAGTGATCCTCCCAGATGACCGGCCCATCCTTCGTCTCGATGCATTCCTGAGCGACACCGGGACCCATCACTTCCGAGAGTCCGTAGATGTCTACTGCCTGCAGCCCCATGCGATCCTCGATTTCGGCACGCATGCCTTCAGTCCAGGGCTCAGCACCGAAGATGCCAATGCGCAGCGAACTGGCGCGTGCATCGAGACCCTGGCGTTCGAATTCCTCGACGATGTTCAGCATGTACGAAGGCGTGACCATGATGATGTCGGGCCGAAAATCCGTAATGAGCTGCACCTGCTTCTCAGTCTGTCCGCCGGACATGGGAATGACCGTGCAACCCAATCGCTCCGCGCCGTAGTGCGCACCCAACCCACCCGTGAACAGGCCATACCCGTAAGCCACGTGAACGATGTCGCCTGGACGCCCACCGGCTGCACGGATCGATCGAGCAACGAGAGTCGCCCAGGTTTCGATATCGCGTGCGGAGTACGCCACGACCGTGGGCTTGCCCGTGGTCCCACTGGAGGCATGGATACGCGCGACTCGCTCGCGCGGAATCGCCAACAGGCCAAATGGATAGCTGTCGCGAAAGTCCTGCTTCGTCAAGAAAGGAAAGCGCGACAGGTCCTCGAGCGAGCGCAGGTCACCGGGAGCGACGCCCTGGCTGACGCATTTGGCACGAAAATGAGGGACATGCTCATAAGCATGTGCAATTGACCATCGCAAGCGCTCGAGTTGCAGCGCCCGCAACTCGTCGATGCTGGCGCGTTCGATAGGCTCGAGATCTGTTGATTCAGGTTTGTACGTCGTCATGTCTGTCCCCCTTCACGGCCAGAGGGCTGATTCGAGCTTGCAACTCGACGCCATATGCCTCATGGCTGCCGCTGAGGCACGCTTTACCGGACCGCCTACGATTACCCTTCTGCCGCTACATCCGCACGAACGCCGATGAGCCGGCAGTACATTCAGTCCGCGGTCACTGCAGCCAGCGTCACGATATCGGCCGCGAACTGCCGCAGATCCTTACCGGCTGCGCGGTTCTCCGGTGAGGCCATGGCCGCTTTGAACGTTGCTTCATCTGCAAAGTGCATTTCTGCGAGCAGGTAGAAAGGAGCTTCACCGCCCCAGGGCGGAGAGATGCCGCGATTGATCACCAGCGCCTGAAGCCCAGGGATGGCTTTGACCAACGGCGTGTGCACGTCCGCGTAATGCCGCTCGAAGGCGGCGACATCGGCCGGTTGCCGATACAACGCAATCAGTTTGTACATGATGACTATCCCAACACGTCCGGCACTGCGTGCACGCTCACCATGGTCAGCACTTCATAGGCGGCCACGGTCTCCTCGGCCTGATTCGTAATCTCCGTGTCCCAACGCACTTCGCCCCAGCCCTTGTCAGCGCGCAGCGACTTCTCCTTGCACGTGAGCCGCACCTTGATGCGATCTCCCGGCTTCACCGGTTTGACGAATCTCAGATTGTCCAACCCGTAGTTGCCGAGAACCGGGCCGTAGGCCGGATCGACGAACAAGCCGGCCGCGGCAGAGATCAAGAAATACCCGTGCGCCACACGACCGCCGAACAGCGGATTGCGAGCAGCCTCCGAGTCGCTCATGTGCGCGTAGAACGTGTCACCCGTGAGCTGAGCGAATTGCTCGATGTCCGCAACCGTCACCTCGCGTTCGCTCGAATTGAAGGTATCGCCGATTTGCAGTTCGTTGAGAGGTTTGCGAAATGGGTGTGCCCCCGGATTGCGCTGCACAGCGCCGCGTATCCAGCGCTGGCCCACTGCAGTCAGTGCGTCTGGAGAACCTTGCACGGCCACGCGCTGCATGTAGTGCGTCACACCGCGAATGCCACCCAGCTCCTCGCCGCCGCCTGCGCGGCCGGGCCCGCCATGAACGAGATGCGCGAGTGGTGAACCATGCCCCGTGGATTCCTTGGCGCAGTGTCGGTTGGCGATCAACAGACGGCCGTGATACGGAGCCAGGCCCAGCGCCAGTTGCGCCGCAATCTGGTCATCTGCGGTGAAGATGGAGCCGACGAGGCTGCCCTGACCGCGGCGTGCAAGCCGAATGGCGTCCGGCACATCCGTATACGGGATCAATGTCGATACCGGCCCAAAGGCCTCCACTTCATGCACTGCGCGAGCGCCATGCACGTCACGGCAGCGCAAGAGCGTCGGCCGCACGAACGCCCCATTGCTGGAGAGCCCGGCAGGATTCGAATCCGGGTCACCGAACAGAACATCGGCTTCCTCACGCAGCCGCTTGATGTTGGCAAGCACTTCTTTGCGCTGGTCGAGGCCGGCCAACGGGCCCATGCGCACGTTCTCACTGCGTGGATCGCCAACGACGATCTTGCCCAATGCCTCGCGCAATGCGTCGGCTACTGCATCTGCACTGGCAGCGGGCACGAGTGCGCGACGGATGGCTGTGCATTTCTGGCCAGCCTTCACGGTCATCTCGCGGACGACTTCTTTCACGAACAGATCGAACTCAGGGGTGCCAGGCACTGCATCCGGCCCGAGGATGCAGGCATTGAGCGAATCGGTTTCAGCGGTGAAACGAACGGAGTTGCGCAGAACGGTCGGGTGAGCGCGCAGCTTGAACGCCGTCGCCGCCGAGCCGGTAAATGCCACGACGTCCTGGCATTCGAGATGATCGAACAGATCGCCCAAGCTGCCACAAATCAGCTGCAGAGCGCCCTGCGGCAGCAGGCCCGAATCGACGATGCGCCGGACGACGCGCTCCGTCAGATACGAGGTTACGGTCGCGGGCTTGACGATGGCAGGGACGCCTGCCAGCAGCGCAGGCGCCAATTTTTCCAGCATGCCCCAGACCGGAAAATTGAATGCGTTGATGTGCACGGCGACGCCTTCGAGCGGTACCCAGATGTGCTGGCCCACGAACGTGCCGTTCTTCGATATCGCTTCCGGAGGGCCGTCGAGCAGAATGCGACTGTTCGGCAGTTCGCGCTGGCCCTTGCTGGCAAACACCGCCATGGTGCCGGTACCGCCATCGATATCGACCCACGAGTCTGTCTTGGTCGCACCCGTGCAATACGAAAGCGCGTAGAACTCCTCTTTGTACTGCATGAGATGCTTGACGAGCCCGCGCAACATGCCCGCGCGCTCGTGGAATGTCATCTCACGCAGCGCCGGACCGCCAACCGTGCGCGCATGGTCCGCAGCGTCTTTTACATTGATTCCGGCGGCGCTGGTCGACGCAATCACCTCTCCAGTCGAGGCATCGCGCAAATCGACCACATCCTTATCGGCGCGCTGCCAGCGACCGCAAACATAGTTCTCGAGTTGACTCATCATCGTTCTCCTCAACAGGCTAGACGCGCTCAATCGCCATCGCGATGCCCTGCCCCACGCCGATACACATCGTGCACAGCGCGAAACGCCCGCCGCTGCGCTCGAGCTGATTGATCGCTGTCGTCGCGAGTCGAGCACCACTCATTCCGAGTGGATGACCCAATGCAATCGCGCCGCCGTTAGGGTTGACCTGCGCGGCGTCATCGGGCAGACCCAACTGTCGCAGCACGGCCAGGGCTTGAGCGGCGAAAGCCTCGTTGAGCTCGATGACATCGAACTGATCCAGTGCCAGATCGAGACGCCCCAGCAGCTTGCGCGTGGCAGGCGCCGGACCGATCCCCATGATGCGAGGCTCCACGCCTGCCGCAGCGGCACCCAACACACGTGCCTTGGGCGTAAGACCGAAGCGCTTCGCCGCACTCTCACTTGCCAACAGCACGGCACAAGCACCGTCATTCACGCCCGAAGCGTTGCCGGCAGTCACGGTTCCATTGGCGCGGAACGGCGTACCGAGTTTCGCGAGCGCTTCCAGCGTCGTCTCGCGCGGGTGCTCGTCGCGCTTGACCAGGATCGGTTCCCCCTTGCGCACCGGAATCGTGACCGGCGTGATCTCCACATCGAACACACCGCTCGCTTGTGCTCGAAGCGCGCGTTGCTGGCTGCGTAGCGCAAAGGCATCTTGATCTGCGCGCGAGATGCCGAACTGCTCGGCAACGTTCTCTCCCGTCTCCGGCATGGAGTCGACGCCGTACTGCTTCTTCAACAGCGGATTGACGAAGCGCCAGCCGATCGTGGTATCGAACATCTGTACGTCGCGCGCGAAAGCGCTGTCCGATTTCGACATGACGAACGGCGCACGGCTCATGCTTTCCACGCCACCGGCCAACACCAGTTCGGCCTCGCCCGCGCGGATCATGCGAGCAGCGCTGGCGATTGCATCGAGACCCGAGCCGCAAAGCCGATTGAGCGTGGCACCGGGAACATCCACCGGCAGGCCGGCGAGCAGCGCCGCCATACGAGCGACGTTGCGATTGTCCTCGCCTGCCTGATTCGCGCAGCCGAGAATCACGTCGTCGAGCCGTGCCCAGTCGACACCACGATTGCGCTCGATCAAGGCCTTGATAGGGATGGCGGCGAGGTCGTCCGTGCGTACGCTGGACAGCACTCCGCCATAGCGGCCGATCGGCGTGCGCGTGGCGTCACAAATAAAAGCTTCGGTCATTTCTCGACTCCTGAAACCGTTTCGAGGACGCGGCCTGCGATGCGATGCGAGCGACCGCGAAAAAGTGCCAATTGCGTGCCGGCCTGGTTCACGATGCTCACCTCATACAGCCCGCTGCGACCGCCTCGCCAAAGTTCTTTCGCCGTCGCAATCACATCATCACCCAGGCGCGCGGGTGCCAGAAAATCGATGCTGGCACCGGCGGCCACCGCGTTGTCGCCATGCGAGTTGCAGGCGAACGCGAACGCGGAATCCGCCAGCGTGAACAGCAGGCCGCCGTGACAGAGCTCATGTCCATTCAGCATGTCCGCGCGCACGCGCATGGAGACCCTGGCTTCACCCAGGCCCACGCTTTCGAGCTTCATCCCCAGAGCCTGGGATGCGCGATCCGCTCCAAGCAGCGCGTCTGCCACCTTCACAGCGAGCGCTGCGCGGTCATGGCTCGCGGATGGATCGTCGGTGCGATCACTTTTCATCGTAATTCAATTCCACGCTTTGAGTCACAGGCCGGGATTGACAGCACAGGACGTATCCTGCCTCGATCTCCCAGTTCTCCAACGCCTGGTTGTAGTCCATCTTCACTTCGCCTGCGGTCACTCGCGTGCGACAGGTGGAGCAAACGCCTGCACGGCACGCGAATGGCAGATCGATGCCGGCGCGTTCGGCAGCGTCCAGAATGGGCTCGCCGCTCATCGGCATCTTGAAGACACGCCGGCGTCCATCCATCACGACCGTGATCTGCGCACTCGTCTGGTCCGCCGTTCCCGATACATCCGCACTGGCAGGAACAGGCTTATTACCCGCAGGACCGAAGAGCTCCGCATGAATTCTTCCCTTCGCGCCCATTGCGCGCAGCTGATCGCCCACTGCGCGGGTCATCTCGCTCGGTCCGCACAAGAAGAACTCCTCGACGCCTTCAACGTCGAGCAGCGTGCCGGCCAGCTGACGTACCTTCGCCTCATCGAGGCGGCCGTTGTAGATCTCCACGTCCTGCGGCTCTCGACTCATGAAAAAATGCACGGCGAAGCGTGCCGGGTACAGATTTTTGAGGGCGAGAAGCTCCTCTGCGAACATGGTGTGCGCCATATCGCGATTGCCGTAGAGCAACAGGAAATGGCTGTCGGGTTCGGCCGCAAGCACGCTCGCTACAATCGACAACACAGGCGTGATGCCGCTGCCTGCGGCGACGCCGACGTATCGTTTCCCTACGCCCGGTTCCGAATGCGGATGAAAACTGCCGTTGGGCGTCATCACTTCGACCTGCTCGCCGATGGCCAGGTCTTCAGCGAGGTGGCGTGACACTGCGCCTTGCACGCGCACACCGATCTTGAGATCGCCATCGGCGGGACTCACGATCGAGTAAGTCCGTCGCAAGGATTGTCCCTTCACGACGACGCGCAGCGCGAGATGCTGTCCGGGCAAGAACCGGAACGCGGGACGCAGCTCTTCAGGCACGTGGAACTGCAAGCAATAGGCATCTGCGGCAACCTGGGTGCGACTGCGCAGTGCAAGCGGATGGAACTTAAGCATGGTTCAGATGCACTTGAAGTAGTCGAAGGGCTCGAGACACGCTGTGCAGCGGTAATGCGCTTTGCAAGGTGTCGAACCAAACTCGCTGATTTTCTGCGTTGCCGACGACCCGCAACGCGGACAGGCGATCGGCATGTCATCCGGGAGAAGACGCTTGCGTGTCTTGGCCCCCGGATTCGGCGGTGCGATTCCATACTCGCGCAACTTGCGCCGGCCGCTTTCAGAGATCCAATCGCTGCTCCAGGGCGGCGACAGTACATCCACTGCACTGACTCGATCGAAGCCTTCGCGCTGGAGGGCCTGGATGACGCTCGCCCGTATGGCGGTGAGCGCGGGGCATCCCGAATACGTCGGCGCAATGCCCACCTGCACGGCGCCATTCTCCCGTATCTCGAGCGAGCGAATCACGCCGAGCTCGAGCACGCTGAGCACCGGAATTTCAGGATCAGGCACGCCTTCCAGAATTCGATACGCACGCGCAACCGCATCCATCGATGCGGAAGACGGACTTGAATTCTGGCCGGACGACATCTCGCTCGGTCTCACCAGGTCGCACCTGGATAGGCTCGCTGGAGGTACTGCAGCTGCGTCAGCACATGGCCGAGGTGCTCGCTGTGCTGACCGCGCTTGCCCTGCCACAGAAATGGCGTGTCTGGCGGCTGAGTCAATGTCGCTTCCGCCAACACCTCGGCCATGCGCACGGACCACGCGCCGTGCACTTCGCTCAGATTCGGGGCAACGCCTGCCGCCTGCATCTCCGCATCCACGGCATCCGCCTCGAATAGCTCTCGCGTGAATGGCCATAGCGTGTCCAGGGCGACCTGCACGCGTTTGCGGCTCTCTGCCGTGCCGTCGCCGAGCCGGATGAGCCACCCGGCGCTGTAACGAAAGTGATAGCTCGTTTCTTTCACGGCCTTCGCTGCGAACTCCGCCAAACGAGCATCGCTCGATCCCGAGAGACGTTCGTACAGCTCCAGTTGGAAAGCGTCGATCAGGACCTGGCGGACGATCGTGAAGCCGAAATCGCCGTTGGGCTGTTCCACCAACTGCGCGTTCACAAACTCCATTTCGCTGCGCAGGTACGCGAGCGCGTTCTCATCCCGACCTCGCCCCTCGATTTCACCGGCATACGTCAGCAGGATGCGAGCTTGTCCCAGCAGATCCAAACCGATGTTCGCGAGCGCGAGATCCTCTTCGAGTGCCGGTGCGTGACCGATCCATTCACCCAATCGTTGCGCGAGGATCAGGCTCGTATCAGCGAGGCGCAGGACGTATTGCAACCGGCTCACAACGTCTCGACCTCGTCTGGAATCTTGTAGAACGTCGGGTGGCGATAAATCTTGTCGCGCGCCGGCTCGAACAATGAATCGGCATCGGCAGGATCCGATGCCACGATGTCCGCGGACTTGGCGACCCAGATGCTGACGCCCTCGAGCCTGCGCGTATACAGATCGCGCGCATGCTCCAGCGCCATCTGCGCATCGGCCGCGTGCAGGCTCCCGACATGTTTATGGTCGAGACCTCCGCGCGCGCGAATGAATACTTCATACAGTGGCCAGTCGGCCCGTGCAGCGATCATTGAGCTTGCCTCGTTGTGGAACCCTGCTTGGCGGCATGAGCCATCGCCGCCTCTCGTACCCAACGTCCATCCTCGTAGGCGTGACGCCGCGCCTCCAGGCGATCGCGGTTACAAGGCCCATGGCCTTGCAACACACTCTTGAACTCGCTCCAGTCGATCTCACCGAATCGATAGTGCCCGGCCTTCTCGTCCCAGCTCAGTGCGGGATCCGGAATCGTAAGGCCCAAAAAATCCGCCTGAGGCACGGTGAAATCTATGAACTTCTGGCGCAGCTCATCGTTGGTGAAGCGCTTGATCTTCCAGCGCGCCGATTGTGTCGTGTGCATCGATTCGCCATCGGCAGGCCCAAACATCATCAAGGCCGGCCACCACCAACGATCCAGCGCCGCTTGCGCCATCTGCTTCTGGGCATCGCTGCCCCGCGACAGCTGCAACATGATGTCGTAGCCCTGACGCTGGTGGAAACTTTCTTCCTTGCAGACGCGAATCATGGCGCGCGCGTAAGGGCCATATGAGCAACGGCACAGCGGGATCTGATTCATGATCGCGGCGCCGTCGACCAGCCAACCGATGGCGCCGACGTCGGCCCATGTCGGTGTCGGATAATTGAAGATGCTGGAGTACTTGGCCTTGCCGTCGAGCAGCTGCTGGAACAACTCGTCGCGAGAAACGCCGAGCGTCTCGGCAGCACTATATAAATACAGACCGTGGCCGCCTTCGTCCTGGACCTTGGCCATCAGAATGGCCTTGCGCTGCAACGTGGGCGCGCGGGTAATCCAGTTGCCCTCGGGCAACATGCCGACGATCTCGGAATGCGCATGCTGCGAGATCTGGCGGATCAGCGTCTGCCGATACGCATCCGGCATCCAATCCTTGGGCTCGATGCTGCCGTCCTCGTCCACCTTGGATTGAAATCTGGCTTCAAGTGCCGCGGTGTCGCCCGTGCGTGAATGGAGGCACTCGGCTCCGAGCGCGTCGAGTCCTTGTGTGTACATGAGAGCTCCCACCTTGCGGGTTCAGAGGTCGCAACATGACACACATTTTTATTCAAGACAATATTTTCTGTGTCATTTGGCCGTCGCGCCGTTAAAGCCCATGGAGTCGTTCTCGGCCTTGTAGAATTGGCTGCATCGCGGCAATGGCGTTTGATATGAGCAGTAAGTCCACCGATGCGTTCATCGCGCGCACACAGGCCCTGGCGACGCGCTTCCGCAAACAGCGGCCTTTGCGGGCGGGCTCCCTCCTCGTCACGATGTTGGGGGACTCGATTGCGCCGCGCGGAGGCTCGATCGCGTTGAGCAGCCTGATTCGCCTCGCGGAGCCGTTTGGATTGACTGACCGATTGGTCCGCACCTCCGTAGGACGGCTCGCCAACGATCGCTGGGTTACATCGACAAAGATCGGTCGTGCGAGCTTCTACACCTTGACGCGTCACGGCAGAGTGCTGTTTGCGAAGGCAACGCAGCGGATCTATGGCGTGTCTCCGGACGAATGGGACGGGAATTGGACCCTCATCATCGTGCCGCCGGAGCTGAAGAAAATGCGCGGCGACATACGCGAGGAACTGAGCTGGCTTGGCTGGGGCCAGCTCGCCCCGGGCGTATTCGCGCATCCAACGTATCAGCGCGAGGAACTGCACGCGTGGCTCGCGGAGTTTCGCGCTGCAGAACGTCTCGTCGTTGTCGATGCAAAAAGCATCACCAGCACGGACGCGCAGCTCGTCTCGATCGGCTGGAACCTGGGCGAGTTGGGCAGGCGTTACCGGCGCTTCATCGGTATGTTCTCCGCCGTCAACGATGCGCTCGCCAGACGCGGCGGAGACTTGCATGGTGAAACCTGCTTTGTGCTGCGTACGCTGCTGCTGCACGAGTACCGCAAGATTCACCTGCGCGATCCCCTATTGCCGCCCTCCTTGTTGCCGCCGGACTGGCCGGGAGCAGAAGCCTACGCACTCGTTGGAACGTTGTACTCGAGAGCATTCGCCGCGTCTGAGCAGCACCTGAGCGAAGTATGCCGCACCTTGGACGGCGAGCTTCCGCTTCCGACTGCGGACGTGTTCGATCGCTTTGGCGGTATCAGCCGGGCGTAACACCTCCTACGTGAGCCATGGTCGGATCCCACGTTCTCGAGCCAGAGAACGGAAGCAGCACGCACGGCTATGGCAGATGTACCAACGGTACCCGCACAGACCGCTTGACGGTATCGAGTACGACGCTGGAATGCACATCTCGGACGCACGCAATCTTGAGCAGTCTCTTGAGAACCAATTCACTGAGCTTTTCGAGATCGGGCACAACCACCTGCAACATGAAATCATATTCGCCGGTGATGGCTTGGCAGCTCACGACTTGATCCAGCGCCGCGAGTTCTCTTTCGAATAGATCGACATTCTCATCGGTGTGACGGTCCAGCTTTACCTGGACGAACGCCTGCACCTTGAGCCCCAATCGCCCTGGATCGACAATCGCGGTGTAGCCGACGATCACGCCGCTTTGCTCAAGTTGCTTCACGCGGCGCGCGCAAGGCGTACCGGTAAGCCCGATTCGCTCGCCTAACTCGACGACGGAAAGCCGGCCGTCCTTCTGGAGCTCCGCGATGATCCTGGCATCCATGCGGTCCAGCTTCACTTCAGTTTTCATTGGCGAATTTACCTAACGTACCGGGTTCGGACCATAAGATAGCACTACGAAAGAACGGACTTGGAGTGAGAATCGACGGCCTTCACTCAGGAACCTGAGATAGGCTAACGCTCCATTGAAGCAGCTGGGCGCCACATCGATTGAACGATCGGCACGTTCTTCGATGAGCATCGACTGGTAACGAGTTGTCAGCACGGTGCTGCTGTCGCGGGTGCGAGCGACTGCGCCTGGCGATTGCTCGGCACCATTGCTGCGCCAGGAGCATCCACGGTGGATGTGGAAGCGCTCGTCAAAGAACCGAGCCAGCAGCGTCTCTCATCGGTCGCGAATCGCAAGGTCGCGCGGGATGCGATAAGAGTACGGCCGTGTTATCGGACGGTCGCCGCAGTGCTACGTGACGCTGTCGACCACCGAGTGATGGACGGCGAGCGCGCAAACCGCTTTCTCAACGTCCTCGTCGATCGTCTGGAGGGATGGCGAGACGAATGACGTAACGGTCAGTTCGCTCGGGCACACGATAACGGAACACGGTCGCGACGAAAGTAGACCTTGCCAGGGTGGCAAGGGCAAGGTTTCAAGCGTGCTCGCCCATACGCCGCAGCAGCGCGGCGCCGACGGAGTAACCACCTCCGAACGTCACGAGCACCACGTGCGCACCCGGCCGCACCCGCGAGGTGTACCGATGCAACGTGATGGCCACGCTGGCGCAGCCCGTATTCCCGAGACTGCCGATCGTCAGTCCCATTCGCTCCGGCGGCAGACCCAGTTGGCGCGCGACGTGATCGATGATGCGCTTGTTCGCCTGATGCGGGACGACGAGCGCGACATCGTCCAATGAGAGGTCATTGGCAGCGAGCAGGACGCGCACGGCGTTGGCCATCTGTTCGCACGCACGCTCGAACACCTCCCGGCCGTGCGGCATGGTCAACGCTCGCGTGCGGGTGCTGAGCGAAATGGCATCCGGTCCGTGACCTTCGTGGGCGAGTCCGCGAGTGGTCACGTCGATCACTTTGAATTCCGCACGGGCGCTGTCGATCCCGACCGTCACGGCTGCAGCACCGTCGCCCCACAGATGACCGGAGGTAATGTCTTCATCGCGCGCGTGGGCGCTGTTGTGTTCGGCGGCCACGATCAAGGCCTTGGTGGCACGCCCCGTTTCGCAGTAGGCCGCCGCGAGCTCCAGTGCATCGACGAACGACGAGCAGGCCGTCGACAGGTACAGCGCCTTGGAATTGCGCAGGTCGAAGCGCCGCTGGATCACATGCGCCAGCGTGCCAATGGTGTCCACGGGGGTGTAGGACGCGCCCACGATGAGATCGACTCCCTCGAGCGCTGCGGGTGAACGATTCGCGAGCGACTGCACTGCGGCCAGCGCCATCGAATTCAGATCTTCATTGGGCTGCGCCCGGCGGCGTTGAGAGATGCCCGTGCGCTGCGTAAACCACTCTGGAGACTTTCCCGTCAGCGCGGCGAAATAGCCGTTGTCAACCACTCGCTCCGGCACGTACTCGCCCGAGCCCAACATGAAAATCATCGATTCACCTCCTCATGGATGAAGCAAGCAGGCCGCTGAGGCAACGGCGGGACACTTACGTCACAGCTCGCCGCCTACCGGATCGTCCAGGCTGATCTCGGCGACGTCATAACCCTTCTTGAAATCGCGGATGTGTCTGGCCATCCAGGCACCCGCACTTTGAGTATCTCGCGCCTTCACCGCCTCGTACAACCGCATCTGCGCAGTCATGATGCGCGAGCGCGCCTGCGCGACGCGGTCAATCATTGCACGCAGCGAAGGCACGAGCAGCTGGATCAGGGGCTCCTGCGCCAGCACCAATGCCGGATTGTGCGTTGCCTCTCCCAGCGTGCGAAAAAAAATGGCCACCCGCTCGACCGCTTTCGATGCATCGGCGTTGTCGTCCCTGAACAGCTGCGCGGCCGCACGCAGGCGCTGCAGATCCGCGTCGGTGCGCCGCTTGGCCGCCGCCTCCGCGAGCGGCGGCTCCAGGAACGTGAGCGCCTCCCACACGTGGAAGTAGAGCACATCGTGCAGCGCGAGCGCGCGGCAGACGCCGTTGGCGATGACATCATGCTTCGGTTTTGTGACGACCATGAGCTTGGAGCCGCGCTCACGGCCGATGAGCCCGCTGCTCTCGAGCTCACGCATGGCCTCTCTCACCGTGGAGCGGTGGACACCGAACTGCCGCGCCAGCTCGAGCTCCGAGGGCAGGCGATCACCAGGCGACCAGGAGCGGTCTACGATGCGCTCGATGAGCGCTGCCGCGACTTTGCGATACGCCGGCTCGATGCGGATCTGTTCGAATTCGACACTCATGCCGTTCTCTGAAACAACTCTCGTCCGATCAGCGTGCGGCGGATCTCCTGCGTGCCTGCGCCAATTTCATACAGCTTGGCATCGCGCAACAGCCGGCCTGCGGGGTAATCGTTGATATAACCGTTGCCGCCCAGCACCTGAATCGCATCGAGCGCGCAGAGCGTTGCGCGCTCGCTCGCGAAGAGAATGGCGGCAGCAGCATCCTGGCGCGTCACGCGCTTGGCATCGCACGCCCGTGCCACGGTATAGACATAGGCGCGTGCCGCATTGAGCTGCGTGTACATGTCCGCCACTTTGGCCTGCATCAACTGGAACGTGCCGATCGGTGCACCGAACTGTTTGCGATCGTGCACATAGGGCAAGACGAGATCCAGTGCGGCAGCCATGAGGCCGAGGGGCCCGGCAGCCAGCACGGCGCGCTCGTAGTCGAGCCCGCTCATGAGCACCTGCACACCCCGGTTCTCCTGCCCCAGCACATTCTCGGCCGGCACCCGGCACTGCTCGAATACGAGCTCGCACGTGCTCGAACCCCGCATACCCAGCTTGTCGAGTTTCTGCGCCGTGGAGAATCCGGCGAAGCTGCGCTCGACGATGAAGGCCGTGATGCCTTTCGGGCCGGCCTTCGGATCCGTCTTGGCATACACGACCAGGACGTCGGCATCCGGTCCGTTCGTGATCCACATTTTTCGACCCGTAAGGACGTAATGCGTGTCCTTGCGCTCGGCGCGCAACTGCATCGACACCACATCGGAGCCCGCACCCGGCTCGGACATGGCCAGTGCACCCACGTGCTCGCCGGAGATCAGCTTCGGCAGATACTTGTCGCGTTGCGCGTCAGTGCCGTTCAGGCGCAGCTGATTGACGCACAGATTGGAATGAGCCCCGTACGAAAGTCCGACCGAGCCGGATGCGCGTGAGATCTCTTCCATTGCGATGACGTGCGCAAGGTAGCCAAGTCCTGCCCCGCCCCAACGCTCCGGAACCGTGATGCCCAACAAGCCCTGTTCGCCCAACTTCGGCCACAAGTGCCGCGGAAATTCATTCGTACGGTCGATCTCATCGGCCACCGGTTGAATGGCCTCGCGGGCGAAGCGGCGTACCTGCTGCCGCACCTCATCGAGCTCTTCGCCCAAGCTGAAATCGAAATCACACGCGTCCAAAGCAGACATGGCAGACTCCTGGTTCCAATTTTGGTCGTATTGTCGGACAATCCGTCAGTGGGGGCAATGGCCGTCCTCTCGGGAGCAGGTATGAGCGTCATCGAGTCGAGACTTTCTGGAGCCGAAACGGCAGCGAACGCTGCTGCAATGCGCCAACTTGTGAGTGATCTGCGGTCGAAGGTTCAGGCGGTGATGCTCGGCGGTGGCGAGCAGGCCCGCGCCAAGCACCTTGCGCGTGGCAAGCTCCTGCCCCGCGATCGGGTGACGCAGCTGACGGATCTCGGCTCGCCCTTCCTGGAGCTATCCCAGCTTGCGGCCTCTGGCGTGTACGACGAGGACGTGCCCGCGGCGGGCATCATCACGGGCATCGGGCGCGTCAGCGGACGCGAGTGCGTCATCGTTGCGAACGATGCGACGGTGAAAGGCGGCACGTACTACCCGCTCACCATCAAGAAACATCTCCGTGCGCAGGAGATCGCCGCACAGAACAACATGCCGTGCATCTATCTCGTCGACAGCGGCGGTGCCTTCTTACCGAAGCAGGACGAAGTCTTTCCCGATCGCGATCACTTCGGCCGCATCTTCTTCAATCAAGCGAATCTGTCCGCCGCCGGCATTCCCCAGATTTCGGTCGTGATGGGCAGCTGCACCGCCGGCGGCGCGTACGTGCCGGCGATGTCGGATGAAGCCGTCATCGTGCGCAATCAGGGCACGATCTTTCTCGGTGGCCCGCCGCTGGTCAAAGCCGCGACGGGAGAAGTCGTCTCAGCCGAGGAGCTGGGCGGCGCGGACGTGCACTCCCGGACCTCCGGCGTGACCGATCACTACGCGATGGACGATGTACACGCGCTGGCACTCACCCGCCGCATCGTCAGTCATCTCAATCGCGCCAAGCGCGTCGATCTGCAGACGCAGGCATCCGCCGAACCGCTCTACGAACCCGAGGAGCTGTATGGCGTCATCCCCACCGATGCGCGCAAGCCGTTCGACGTGCGCGAGGTGATCGCACGCATCGTCGACGGCAGCCGGTTCGATGAATTCAAACAGTTGTACGGCACGACGCTCGTGTGCGGCTTCGCGCATCTGTTCGGCTATCCGGTGGGCATCATCGGCAACAACGGCATCTTGTTCAGCGAGTCGGCATTGAAAGGCGCGCACTTCATCGAGCTCTGTTGCCAGCGCGGTATCCCGCTCATCTTCCTGCAGAACATCACGGGCTTCATGGTCGGCCGGAAGTATGAGGCAGGCGGGATTGCCAAGGATGGAGCGAAGCTCGTAACCGCGGTGGCGTGCGCGAAAGTGCCGAAGCTCACCGTCGTCATCGGTGGCTCTTTCGGAGCAGGCAACTACGGCATGTGCGGGCGCGCCTATTCACCTCGGTTCCTCTGGATGTGGCCGAACGCACGCATTTCCGTGATGGGTGGAGAACAGGCAGCGAGCGTCCTGGCGCAAGTGCGTCGCGACGCACTGGAAGCGCAAGGCAAACAGTGGAGCACGGAAGAAGAAACGCAGTTCAAAGCGCCGATCCGGCGCCAATACGAAACGCAAGGTCATCCCTACTACGCGAGCGCACGCGTATGGGATGACGGCATCATCGATCCAAAGGACACACGCACGGTGCTCGGCCTCGGGCTCAGCGCCGCGCTGAATGCACCTCTCGAACCCACGCACTTCGGCGTGTTCCGGATGTGAGGAATCTCTGACCTATGTTCGACAAGATACTCATTGCCAACCGCGGCGAGATCGCGGTGCGTGTAATCAAGACGGCGCGCCGCCTGGGGATTCGCACCGTGGCCGTCTTTTCGGAAGCGGATGCCAGGTCCCCGCACGTCGGGCTTGCCGATGAAGCCGTCTGCATCGGTCCTGCACCGGCGGCCGAAAGTTATCTGCGGGGCGAGAAGATCGTTGCTGTCGCCAGACAGACCCGCGCTCGAGCCATCCATCCGGGTTATGGTTTTCTGTCCGAGAACGGGGCCTTTGCGCAGGCCTGCGCAGAAGCAGGCATCGCTTTCATCGGTCCTCCGATCGATGCGATCCGTGTAATGGGCTCCAAATCCGAGTCGAAGCGCTTGATGAGTGCCGCAGGCGTGCCCTTGGTACCCGGCTACCACGGCGCATCCCAGGATCTCACCACGCTGCAGCGAGAAGCTGACGCGATCGGCTATCCCGTGCTCGTGAAGGCGTCCGCGGGCGGCGGAGGCAAGGGCATGCGCATCGTGCATCGAGCGCAGGATTTCGCGGCGACCGTTGCGGGAGCCAAGCGCGAGTCGAAGTCCGCCTTCGCCGACGATGCGGTACTGCTCGAGAAGTACCTGCTCCGCCCGAGGCACGTCGAAGTGCAAGTGTTTGCGGATACACACGGCCACTGCGTCTACCTGTTCGATCGCGATTGCTCGATTCAGCGCCGCCATCAGAAAGTGATCGAGGAGGCGCCCGCCCCCTCTCTTCCGGACGATGTGCGGGCGCGCATGGGCGAAGCAGCCGTCGCCGCCGCTCGGGCGGTCAACTACGTGGGCGCGGGCACCGTCGAGTTTCTCTACGAAGACGGCTCGTTCTACTTCATCGAGATGAACACGCGGCTGCAGGTCGAGCACCCGATCACCGAGATGATCACCGGGCTCGATCTCGTCGAATGGCAATTGCGCGTCGCTGCGGGAGAGGCATTGCCGAAGACCCAGAAAGAGCTCACGCATCGCGGCCATGCATTCGAGGCACGCATCTATGCCGAGGACCCGGAACGCGACTTCCTGCCGGCAATCGGTCGCGTACAGCATCTGCGTGCACCGGCGGAAAGCGCTCATGTCCGCATCGACAGCGGCGTGCGTGCCGGCGACCAGATCTCGGTCTATTACGACCCGATGATCGCCAAGTTGATCACGTGGGATGTCGATCGAGCGTCGGCGCTGCGCCGGCTGCGCCGCGCGTTGACGGAATACGAGATCGCGGGTCTGCCTACCAATGTCGCGTTCCTCGGTTCGATTGCGGCGCATCCCGCGTTCGCGGAGGCACGGATCGACACGGGCTTCATCGAGCGGCATCGCACCGAGCTGGCGATGAGCCCGCAACCCGTACCGCAGGAAGCGCTTGCGATCGCTGCGCTGGCGACACTCCTCACTCAGCAGACGCAGAACGCGGCTGAGCGGCAGGATCCCTGGAATGCGTTGAATGGCTGGCGTCCGAACGCCGGGCATCAACACACGCTACGCTTTCAGGAAGACGGCAACCTGCGCGAAGTGATCCTGCATTTTCGTGCCGATGGACATGCCGTTGCGATCGGAGATCGAACGATCGACGTGAGCGACGCGACGTTGACCGATGGTGTGCTGACTGCGCTGCTCGACGAGCGCCGCACTCGCGCCAGCGTCATCTTCGATGGCACCGCACTCACGATTCTCAGCAACGGCAACACATGGCGACTGACCGCCGATGATCCACTGGCTCGCGCCGCGCGACAGGACGGCGGTGCGGGTCATTTGTTCGCGCCCATGCCGGGCGTCGTCGTGGCGGTACAGGTGAACGCGGGTGACATGATCGAACGTGGTCAAGCCGTGATGGTGCTCGAAGCCATGAAGATGGAACTGACGATCAAGGCACCCGCCGCGGGTCGCGTCGAAGCGGTGCATTTCGCATCCGGGCAGCAGGTCAAGGAAGGCGATGAGTTGCTGACGATCGTGAGCGAGGACAAGGGTCATTGAACCGCGGCATTCCGCTCGGGACCTCCATCGATGTGCGATAGGAAGCGCCATGTACTTTGAACACGTGCCCCATCGCCGCGCTCGCGCGCCGCGGCCGAGTGAGCGGCTGCGAAAATGCGACACGACGCCGTTCCCTCACGGTGTTCGCTGCAACTCCGTCATGGCTGAAACACCGGTCGACGAGCAAGCTTCATGCGTTCGCCGGAAGCCCTCGCGCAGACCCACACGCGGCACCCAACCGAGCAGTCGCTGCGCACGCCTGCAGTCGAATGCGGCATCCGTTCGATAGAAGTCCATGCGTCTGCGATAGATCGGAGGCGCCACGCCGACGAGTTTGCACGCATCTTCGACTAGCGCGGCGAGCAGCAGCATGGGAGCGAGAGGCAAGCGAGGCCCGACGCTGCGCCGGTGCATGACAGAGGCCAATGTATCCAGCATCTCCCGCAGCGGCATGGCCTCGGGACCCGCGATGATCAACTCGCGATTGCGTGCGTTGGGGCATGTGCAAGCGAGCACAAACGCTTCTGCCACGTCCGTTACATACACCATGTGACGACGGCCGGAGCCCGTTCCGAACAGCGGGAAGTGTCCTCTCGCAGCGGAGCGGAACAGTTTCAGAAGACGATCGTCGCGCGGTCCGTAAACCGTGACCGGACGCAAAATTGCAAACTCGAGCCGGAGTTGCGGCGCGAGCGTGCGCACGATTTGTTCACTCGCGTGCTTGCTGCGTTCATACGCGTTCGACGGCTGTGGCGTTGCGGACTCGTCGGTGATCCCGGCGAGTCGCTGGCCGTAAATGCCCGCGGTGCTGCACAGGACGATGCGCCGCACGCCAGCATTCGCTGCTGCGCGCAGCACGGTCTCTGTGCCGATGACATTGACTCGATGGAAGTCTTCTTCGCGAAGAGCAGACTCCTTGAACGCGGCGGCGAAGTGGCAGACACAATCGGCCCCTCGCATCCGGTACTGCCAAGCATCGGCCTTCAGAATGTCGCCTTGTGCGAGGTTCGCTCCCTGCCGTGTCAGCGAAACCAGCAGAGCCCTTTTGTCCTGGTTGATCCTTCGATAGAGCCCTGTGATTCCGTGGCCGGCTGCAAGCGCGCGTTCGACGAAATGGGACCCGATGAAGCCCAATGCGCCGGTCACGAATATTTTCATACACCCCCCCTGCGTTGGGCGATCATGCGGTCTGCAAACTGCTCGCCACAGTTGCTTGTTCCGACGAACAGGCGGGCTCCTGCCGTCACGGCCTCAGGCGAAATCCAGCTCGCACGAAGTCTCTCGTCCAACGTGCGATCACACTCGAAGCGTGCGCAAGGAAATGAAAAGACCTATCACCCCCCAGTACAGTCACCACGTGCACGAACGCGACGACAGGGATACTGACAACAGCGCTGGTGTCACGGAAACTTCAGGCCGAAATACTTGGATCTCGGACATTCAGGCGCTCGCGCTTGAGCCTGAGGTGACAACCCGAGCGGCACGATTTCGTTGAAAACGCTCAGAGTGCGCTTGGCTGTTTCTTTCCACGACAAGGTCTGCGCTCGCCTGAGCCCTTGCTCCCGCATGCGCGCCCGCAGCGCTTCCGACGCAGTCACCTCGGCAAGTGCACGCGCAATATCCTCTTCATTGCGGGGATCGATCAAGCGCGCGGCACCCCCCGCGATTTCCGGGGCCGCACAGGTATTCGGCACGACAGCCGGGCAGCCACACGCCAGAGCTTCGACGATCGGAATCCCGAAGCTTTCACACAGCGTCGCGAGGACGAAGCATTCCGCGAGTTGATATGCGAGATGCAGCCGGTGATTGGGCACGAAGCCGAGAAACAGAACGTCCTCGAGATCTGCATCGGAGAATCCGCGCGCGCGCAGGTACTCATCGACGCGTGCACCCACGACAACCAACGGCAGCTCGCCGCCCGCACGACGATAGCGTCCGTAAGCACGCAGCAGTGTTTCGTTATTGCCGCCCGGATACGGTGGCAAATGCTTGTGCCCCCCGTGCAGTACACGCGCGACAGTCAGGATGAAACGCTGTGGCAAGCGGTACTCCGCGCGAAACGTCTCCAGCGCGCGCGCGTTGCGTTTCGCTGTGAAGTTCGCCCCGACGCCGGCATAGCTCACCACCGCATTCTTCACGTTGATGCACGTATGCTTCGCGAGATCGTCGAGCGTTGCTTGCGAGATCGACAACGTACGCGTTGCTTTGAAGCTGTACAGCGGCAGCATCAGACGGATGTACAGATTGTCCCACCACGGATAGTTTTTCGGGTTCACGTACCAATCCGAGCCCTGTTGCACGAACACCGTAGGCCGCCGCGTGAGCAACGGCAGTGAGAACTTCGGGTTGAAGATGAGATCTACGTCGTACTTGCGCGCAGCCTGGAGTACGACCACCTGATCCCAGTACAACTTGCTGCGCGCGGGGAGCACGACCACCTGCGCGTTGCTGTATTCACGAAACATGTGCTCGCACTTCGGCGTGTCGAGCATGATCACGTAACGCGTGTCCGAGTCCATCCTCAGCAGCTCGCGCAGCAGGTACTGTCCATAGATGCCGATGCCGTCGTTCTGGTCGACCAAACGCCCCATCACTCCGATCGTTCGTGTCGGCATTCTGAAGTGCCCCCTACCCTATTCATCCCGTGCGCAGCTCAATGCGCGAGATGTTGAACCGTGCTGAAGCCGGTCAACTTCCGCCGCAAAGCGCCGAGCACACTTGCACGCCGCTCGCCGGGCAGGAACTGCAGCCAGTCGCATTTCAAGCGGCCGTACACCGGTATCGGCAAGCGCTGGCGTCGCCGCTCGGCGCCGTAGTCCAGGGCCACGCCGAATGCAACGCGTAATCCATTCTGGCGGGCCAGTTGGAGCGAGCGAGCCGAGCCGAGCCTCCAGGGATAGGCTATGCAGTGCGGTGTGTAGCCGAGATGGCGCCGAAAGTCGTCGCGACACAGCTCGAACTCGGACGCCACCAACTTCTCGAATGCCGCGTCGCCCAGGAATCGTCCGCGCTGCACGCGCGCGCGTTCACGGAAGAAGTGAGCGAGTCGAGGGCGCCAGTCCGGCTCGGTAAAGAATGCGTCCCCTCCATGACGCTCGACGAACTCGCGACAGGCAACTGTCACGTCCTCGCTTTCAAGATACCGATGATGCGCGGACAAGAGCGGTTCGGCTCGATACACGGGCGTGCCCAACGCAGGCTTTCCAAGTTCGTCCACCGCATCGATGCAACGGATGGGCCAGTCGTAGATGTCGAATTGGCGCAGGGCCTGCGGATGGGCGAAGTCGACCCACTGTGGCGAGGTTGCGATGAGGGCATGTCGATGCGCGTGCGACTGCACGTCGACGAGACCTGATTCGACACAGGCTCGCAGCTGCTCCCACGACATGAACAGATCATCCGGCGCCCGGCGCGCAGCTTGCATCCAATACGAGGGAGCGAAGAGCACGGCGCGTGCATCGAACTGACGCAGCAGCGGTAACGCGACTTCGCCGAAACTCTTGCGCGCATCGTCGAACGTCAGGAGCACAGAGCGCCCCGCTCGCACCCTGCCTTCCCGGGCAGCCAGGTACTCCTCCAGGCCCAGCGTGCGGTAACCATTGTGGCGGAGAAATTCCAAGTCGCGCGCGAACGCCGGCGCCGACACGTCGTGATAAATGAAGACAGGCGTTTCCCGTCGCGGAACACCGAAGCCGAAGACGAACGCCGGATAGCGCGTTTGGGATATTCGCGAAAGCGTGCGTACAAATCGCCCGACACCGCCGCTCATTC
>DATELY010000291.1:0-11662 GCA_035276085.1 Steroidobacteraceae bacterium
CAAGAAGTCGGGTGGAGGCGGTGGCTTGGGTATGCTTGACTGCCTCGCGTTGATGGCCATGCTTGGGCTCTTTCTTGCCAGCGGTCGCAATCGATGGACGCTTCATTCACGTGCCGATCGGGTGTGAGAAAGACTGGCCGCAGTGACGCCTTTCGCTTCCTCATGCGGCACCTGTGCTATAAAAAAATCCACGCTCAGGGGCTATGACTACAAGCGCGCTGCATGGCAGTAGCATGGACATACTGAACAGAGCGCTCCAAATCTGAACAGCTGAGGAGATCGAGATGAGCTTCGGCAAAGACGCAGCGATCACGATTCACCACATCGAGGGCCGACGTTCCTTCAGGGTCATTTGGTTGTGCGAGGAGCTGGCAATTCCATACAGACTCGCATTCAAAGTAGGAGACGTGCTGGGTTCCCTGGTCGCGATGCGCAATGCGTTTCCTTCGATGCCTATGTCTCCGGTGGTTCACTATGACGGCGAGTACATCGTCGAGTCCGGCGCAATACTGGAGATTCTCGTGGCCCGGCACGGAAACGGACGACTGGCGCCACCGTCGGATTCGAAGGATTTTCTCTTCCACCAGCAATGGATGCATTTTGCCGAAGCCACCCTGATGGCGCGTATGGGAATAGAGCGATTCATTGCGATGTCGACTGGGGTGGATGTCGATAAGGTCCCGCGGGGTTGGACGCGCTCCATGCCGATCGATGCGCCGATGATGGTCGGATCCGTCGGTGTCTTCGATTTCGTGGAGGAATATCTGAGCAAACACGCTTACTTCGGTGGTAACGAGTTCAGCGCAGCCGACATCATGATGCAGTACGCCGTGCGCGGCGCTAAGCTCGTGGTCTGGATCGACAGCGCGGATTACCCGCACATTGCGGCGTGGCGGCGGAAAGTCGAGTCGCGGCCTGCGTTTGAGCGCGCGGCAAAGGCGGCGCTGCCTGGAGGCGCCGACGAACATGGCCTACCGTTGGGTCAGCCCCTGCCGTTTCCACCACCGCCTCCGCGCGGCACGTGAGCTGCGTTGATTGCGGGGCACCTGAGCGTCACATTCAAGTGTGGATCATTGACGCACGGCTAACCACACGTCCGTGAAAAGCTGGTCAGCTCAGGTGGGCGAGGGGATGCAACGGGTGCGCACACAATTGTCGCGATCCGCGTCCAATGCAGCCTCGCTCTGGATTTAACTTTGCAGCTGCTGATCTGTGTCCCACGTGTGCCATGTCTTCCCATAGGTACTTGCGATTTTCTCCATGAGCTCGTGCTCGGCGGGTTCTGGAATGCCCGGCGCAATCAGCTGGCCGGAACGGACTGCGTGCACGTGACTGTGCCAGAGGTGCTTCTCCTCAGCGGGCAATTGGGCAAATAGAGCTTTGCTGATGATGTATTCCACGCCCGTGAGTTTGGCGTCCTGGCGCACCTCGAGTGTCGTATTGACTCTGTGACTGGGACGGAACCGTCGCAGTGCGACGCGAATCGTTCCCATGCTCCACCGGGCCTCGCATTACGGGAGAACGCCATGAGTCGGTATGTCATCGCATTTCTTCTGCTGTGCAGTGCTGGAACTGAGCCAGGTGTTGCCCAGAATGCGCCTCCAATCTCACTTCCCCGAGCGGAAGTCGCCCTGAGCAATGACACATTGCATTTGCGCTATTTGGCCAAGGGATCGGAGGCCGGTGTCGACAGTGCGCGTCGGATCTCAGGCGGCGCATTTCTCAGCGAAGACCGAGACGTCGTCTTGGATGTGGAATTGCTGTTTCCGACGGACCTCCGGTTGGGCCCTATCAGCATCGATTTCGGTCCGCGTGCGTATGCGGCCCTCCTGCAGGAGGAAAATAACGACGTGATGGCATTCTCCGTTGGCGCGGAGGTGCGCGTCGACATCGAGCGGCAACGCGGGTTCGCCGTTGTGGGGCAGGCCTTTTACGCACCGGACATCCTTACCTTTGGAAGTGCGGACAACGTGACCGACTTCAGCTCACGCGCTGAAGTGCGAGTGGGACCACGGCTTACGGCGTTCGCCGGTATGCGCTGGTTTCGCTTCGATCTGACCGAAGGCGGCGGCCATCAAGACTTGCAGGATGAGATCTTTGTCGGTGCCGCCTACCGCTTGTAAAAGCGCCGCAGAAGGTTCGACTTGCCAGATCGGGTCGCTCGCCGAGGACGGCGGATAGACTCGCCGCAAGTGTCGTGTCGGCGACCGGACCGATTTCCACGAAGGCGCAGCCGCCCTCTTTCGTCTGTGCCACATCGATCATGTGGCGGTTCATGTGTGTATGGGGACGAAGATCTGCGATTGGGATTGGAACTTGTAACGGTGTGGCCGTGTTCCGTCTGGTTGAGCTACGACACGCCGCTTCGTTGAAGGATAACTCAGTGGGAAAGCAGATTGGAGGACCGCAGCCCGCCAGCCACGAGCCGAAGGTTCATATCGGTAACTCTGCAGATCAACTCGGCCGGCTCCTCGAGGGCGTGCGCGATTGTGCGATCTATATGATTGACCCTGAGGGGAGGGTCGTCTCGTGGAATCCGGGAGCCCAGCGCATCAAGGGTTACCTCGCCGAGGAAATCATCGGCCAGCACTTCTCACGCTTCTACACCCCTGAAGATCAAGCTTCCGATTTGCCGACGCGAGCGCTCAACGCGGCAACGGAAACGGGGAAGTTCGAAGGCGACGGTTGGCGCGTCAAGAAGGACGGCACCAGGTTCTGGGCCAGCGTATTGATCGACGCGCTTCGCAACGACAATGGGCAGCTCGTTGGCTTCGCCAAGGTAACCCGAGACATGACGGAGCGACGCTTGATGCAGGAGCAACTGCATCAATCACAGAAGATGGAAGCGATCGGGCAGCTGACCGGAGGCGTGGCCCACGATTTCAATAATCTGCTGACGGTCATTATCGGCAATCTGGACACTGTCTCTCAGGAGCTTCCCGCCGAGCAGTTGCGATGGCAAAGATGTGTGGGCCAGGCGCTGCGAGCAGCTGAGCGGGCTGCCAGTCTGACCCAGCAGTTGTTGGCATTCGCACGTCGTCAACCTCTGAAACCAAAACTGGTGAGCGTTGGCGACCTGGTGACTCGATGGGTGGAACTCATCCGCCGCACGCTACCTGAGAGCATCACCATTCGAAGGATGCACGATGAGAGCGCTGGCGTGGCGGAGATCGATTCGAATCACCTCGAGAATGCCCTTCTGAATCTCGTTGTCAACGCACGCGACGCGATGCCCGGTGGAGGAACTCTCACCGTCGAGACGACGAGTGCTCAAATCACTCCCGCTGACACCAAGTTGATGCTGGATCTGGCGCCGGGGAACTATACATTGATCTGTATTTCGGACACGGGAACGGGAATGTCGCCGGAAGTCCTGGAAAGAGCGTTTGATCCTTTCTTCACAACGAAGCCACTAGGTCAAGGCACGGGCCTTGGACTCAGCCAGGTGTTCGGCTTCGTGAAGCAATCCGGTGGTCACATCAAGATGTACAGTCGTCCGGGGCACGGCACGACTGTGAAGATCTACCTGCCTCAAGTCGATGAGGCGTCGAGCTCACATCCGCAATCCGTGGAAGCGAGCTCAAGGGCGACGAGTATCCGCCGGGAAACGATACTGGTAGTCGAGGACAATGACGCCGTAAGAGCGTTCACCACTGACACTCTTCGCGACTTCGGGTTCAACGTGATCGAAGCCGTTGACGCCGCGGAGGCGCTCAGGATTCTCGACAAGAACAAGCTCGTTGACTTGATGTTCACGGACATCGGTCTACCCGGCCTCAACGGTCGAGAGCTGGTGGCGACGGTTCAGAGGCGGTATCCGAGGGTGAGATCGCTATTCACCAGTGGATATGCCCAGATGCCGGCGCCAACCACGGGTGCATCGATTGCGGAGATCGAGCTGCTATCGAAGCCGTTCACACGCGCGCAGCTGTATAAAAGAATATGCGAGGTGTTGGACGGCAAGTGATGCGGCACGAGAGGCAGCCATGACCGGCCCACGCCTGCGTCAGAGTGAGTGACTCCAGAAAGCCGGTACGACCCTGCCCCGGGGTGTCGAAACCTACGACCCGGTAATCGGAGAGCTTGCCTGTCGAGGCAACTACTCATGTACGAGCTAATCGATACAGCGCACTTTCCATGAAGGACGTGGGGCGCGACGTCGATTCGTCGAAGCGGATGAATTACACAAGTGGGGGGCGTGCTCCACGCCCGATGCCATCGCTTGCCTGAGAGTCGCTCTTCCGCAGCCTGTCGGGAACTGTCCCTGGTCCCGTGACGTTATTTCCCAAGTTGTTGGGGAAGGGCGGTCGGATTGAGTGGCTCGTGCCCGAGCTTCTGGTCCCTCCATAACAATCAGCATCGATTACTGTGCGGGCAGCGCAGCCGTTTGTTGCGGCAAGTGCTCAGCGATGTTGCTTCGAGTCATCCGGACCACGCAACGCTCTGGTGCACTTGCACTCTTGAGCTTCTGTGTGCAAGTAAGGATCACCCCGTGACCTTGAGTTCGTGGCGCGGCCGCTACTGCATCAGCACGGGCGGAGCTGACCACGACCACTCACCCTGATCAACCGGAGGATCTGGAATGCGTCTCGGTATCATGCTTCGCCACATCGATCAGCACGAGGGTGGCGTGAAGGTCTATACGCGTGAGCTGCTGCGCGCGCTCATCCGCATGAATCCCGGGCACAAGTTGTTTCTGCTGTTTCAAGAAGATTCCCACATCGGCGAATATGCTCATGCCGCGGATGTGGACGCCGTCGTGCTGAACGGCGGCTCGCGCTTTTATTGGGACCAGGTGGCGGTGCCACGGGCGAGCAAGCGTTTGGGACTCGACGTCCTCTTCAATCCGAAGTACTCGATTCCCTTGAACGCGCATTGCAAGACCGCGTGGGTGTGTCATGGCCTCGACTGGTATGTCATGCCGCAGGCCTCGCGCGCAATCGACCGCCTGAACCACAAGTTCCTGATACCGCGTTACGCTCGGAAAGCGGACGCGGTGCTCGCAGTGTCGGAGACGACTCGCGAACATGTGTTGCAATACCTCGATGTCCCACCTGACCGCGTGCACACCGTGTATCTCGGTCTGAGTGAGGTCTTCCATCTCGGTTCTCGCAACGCGGACGCGCAGAAACTGCGCGAGCGGCTGCAATTGCCAGAGCGGTTCGTGCTGTACTGTGGTGCGGTATATCCACCGAAGAACTTTCGGCGCCTCGTTCAAGCGTATGCGCGCGTGGGCCCGGAGATGGGCGTGTCGCTCGTGATTGCGGGAGGCACGAATCGATTCTTGTCTGAAGACGACTTGCACGAGCCTGAGCGGTTGCAACTTGGCACGTGGGTGAAACGCATCGGCTGGCTCGACAATCGCGAGTTGCCGGCGTTGTATCAATCCGCCGAGGCACTGCTCTTGCCATCGCTCTATGAGTCCGTCGGTCTGCCCATCATAGAAGCGATGGCCTGCGGCTGCCCCGTGGTCACGGCCGATCGCTACGGCACCAAAGAACTCGGCCAAGGTGCTGCGGTGTTGGTGAATCCAGATTCGGTCGACGATATTGCCGCGGGTATCCGCAGCGTTCTCACCGATGAGGCGCTACGGGCCCGCATCACGGAAGCCGGTCGCGAGCGGGCCCGCGATTTCACCTGGGAACGCACGGCTGAAGAAACGCTCCGAGTGCTGGAAAGCCTCGCGGCGCCTCCGGCCGGCATCGGCGTCTCCGCACCAAAGCGAAAACCGTTGCGGGCCGCGAGCTTTTCATCCGGACTCGGCCTGTTCTGAGCACGGCGCCGTCCCGAAGCCGCATCCTCGAACACAGCCGCGTGTAACCCAATCGTCATGCCTCTGTTACCTGCGCATCGCATCTTGCGTCCATGTCGCAGGAGAAACGCGTCGAACATGCCACGATGGCTGAGGCGCCAGTGCCTTTCTTCATCGTGGGCTGCAGCCGTTCGGGTACGACGCTGCTGCAGGTGTTGATCGACGCGCATCCCAGGCTCGCGATACCGCCTGAAAGCCACATTTACGATCGCTTCGGACCGTTCCTGGATATCTATGGGGATCTCACGGTGCGTCGCTGTCGCAACCGCTTCATCGGCGCGTTGCTGGACGACAGCTTCATTCGCCAGTGGCGTTTGGAAGCAACGGTTGCGGACATCGAACGGCGAGTTCAGCGCCCGGACCGTGTCGGCGTAATCGACGCGCTGTTCTCGCTGTATGCGGAACGCAAGGGCGCGCTGCGTTGGGGCGACAAGACCCCCGAGCACATCCGCCACCTGCAAGAGATCAGAGCGGATTTTCCGCACGCCAAGTTGATTCACTTGGTTCGGGACGGACGCGACGTCGCGGAGGCGATGCGCCGCATGGTGTTCGGACCCGTCTCAGCCGTTGGGCTGGCGGGCGAATGGCAGCGCGAAGTTTCCCATTGGAACGAATTCTGCGACGCGCATGGCAGCGCCGACACGCTGCTCCTTCACTACGAGGATCTGGTTACCTCCCCGCGCGAGAGCGTCGATGAAGTCCTGCGCTTCATCGGTGAGCCGGAGCTGGACACTGTCTCCGGCTATGCGTCGAGCTCGCTCAGTCGAGAGTTGGCCACGACACAGCGAGCATGGCATTCGTCGCTGGCGAAAGGTATCACCGCGAACAAGATCGGGACCTATCGGCAAGCGTTCAGCTCGCGAGAGATCGAGCTCTTCGAAGCGATCGCAGGGGAGCGCCTCGCCACCTACGGCTATACACCGGACAATGCAACTCCCACGGCAGCCAGTGTTGTCGAACGTGCCTATGCGTTCTTCGCAGATCGCTTCGTGCGCTGGGCGCGCAAGCTGTTGCATCCATCCGTGGTGCGGCTCGAACTGCAGTTTCGATTGCGAGTCATGCAGCGGCGGTTGTTTTCGACGGCGAGATAATTTCCCCATTGCGTTATCGGGCTGTCATGGACTCAGCTTCGCTTGCGCCGACAGACGAAGTACAGATAAACCGCAAACCGCTTGGGAACCGCAGCCACACGTTCGGCCCAGCGCCAGGAGCGCATGGGCATGAGGCGTAGCAGAGCTTTGTCATAAGAACCGATGCCATACCACTCGATCACCTCCAGACCGTGACGAGCAGCCAGGTCGATGCTCTCTCTGACCGACATGGACGCGAACTGCTCGCGTGTGATCCTGGCTTTGGCGGCGAGCAGCGCGCGAGTGCTGTTCCGATTTCCGTGTATGTTGAACAGCAGGCGCGAGTTCTCGTCCTCGAGCGCAGAGGCGAGAAAAGCCATCGCATCGTTGCGCAGCGGTGGTTGCGCATTGAGGAAGAATCTGAAGGCAGTGATGAAATCGAAGCGCAGATCACCGAGGACGGAAGGATCGCGGGTCGCATCGCCCTGAAGGAGCGTGGCGTTTGGAACGCGGGTTCGCGCCGTCGCGAGCATCGTGTCCGAGATGTCGAGCCCTACTGCACTATCGAAATGCCGCTCGACGTGGGCAAGCACGCGTCCCGTGCCGCAGGCGAAATCCAGATAGCTTTCCCGGCGCGGCACGTGCTGCTGCACGATCCGATCGATGAGCTGCTGTTCGCGCTCCCAGATGGCCGCATCGAACGAACCAGGCGAAAACAGCTTGGCGTCGTAGTCCTTCGCCCAGGAATCGGGTCCTACGTGCGTCGCTCTGTAGTCCTGGTAGTGCATCATCTGTGTCCGAGTGCAAGGTCATCGGTGCGATACAGACGGCTGTGCCGCATGAAACGCGCCGTGAATGTCCGCCCTAGATAGGTGGTATCCAGCAGCTCGTTCATACAACGCTGCAACATGTGCTCGTCGTATGCTGCAGGTTGCGCGCGGAAGTATCCCGCGAGAAAGGAGCGCGCGAACTCGCGCAGTTGACGTCTGTACGCGAGGTACAAGTGGTGTGGTGGATACTTCGCGCGCACGAAGAGCACCAGCGTTGCAATGTCGCGATAGGGATTGGCTTGATTGTAGCGGCGAAAGCAAGCATAGGCGGGCGGCGTGAAATCCACGAACACGACTCTTTCGGCGCCGCGCTTCACAAGGATGTTGTCGAAATCGAAATCGCCGTGAATCCGATGCGTATATCTGTGAAACTCCTCCAGAGCGGCACCGATGGTCCAGAACATGCGCTGCAACTCGGCTGGTGGAAGCCTTCTGAACGCGTAATGCCGCAGCACGGTGTGTAGCGGACTCCACTCGGGGAGAAATTCGTAGTCGATGCGAAGCTCGCGCCGGTCGGTATGCAGAACCCGGGGCACCTGCAGCCACGAAGATCGACGCGCAGCCGCCGAGGCACGCCACGAATTGCGCAGCGTTGCGTGAAACAGCCACTCTTCTTTGAAGCGCTTGCTGAAAACTTGAGCAGTTGCCGCAGGCAAGGCGCCCAACGGGCCGTGGGCGGTTGAAGGCATCGAGCACTCTGCGAGCTGACGCAGCGCGCGCGCGTGCAACGGACCCCTCATTCAGACCTCGCCCTGCGTGGGTGAATGTAATAATTCTGACACAAGGGCGTAATGATTCCGGCGGGCGATGGTTCCGCCCGGTATCGGTCGCGGTCTGAAAGAGCGCCGGGCTATTCGCGTGGCAGCGGGCGGTCGGCGTTCAGGGCCAGGTCGTCCCGAAGCATGACTTGGGCGGGCGCGTCGAACCGTGGCCGCCCGCTCATGGCGAGGATGATGGCGCCGGGCAGCAACGAGATCAGAAACATCACGAACTGTGTCATGAGCAGGAGGAGCGCTGCGGAGTAGTCGTAACCCAATGCGACGAGCAGCGCGGCGGCGCTGCCTTCGCGTAACCCGAGTCCGCCGTACGTCAGCGGTAGACGCTGGAAGAGCACGGCCACGGGTGCAACTGCGAGACAGACGAGCCACGGTACGGGCGCGCCGAGCGCGTGTGACGCGACCCACATCGTGAATACCGCTGCCGTCTGTTCGATCATCGAGAGGCCAAGGTTGACGACGAGCGTGGCACGGCGCGCAGCATAGGTGCGCGCAGCCTCGATGTACTTCGCGAACCGTGCGCTTTCGATCGCTGCCGAGAGCTTCAGCAATTTCAGCAGCTTGAACAAGGCGCGGCTGGGGGCGGGGTGAAGCATCGAGACGGCCGCGACCGTTCCTGCAACCGCAGCGAGAACAGCCGAGACGATCGCGAAGTGACGCAATGCGGTCTGCGGCGCGAGCCAGGCGAGCACGGCTAACCCCACGACGAACAGTGCCAGGGTCGCAACCACCCCGTTCAGCCGCTCGACGACCATGGACGTCAATGTGACGTGCGGATTGATACCCTGACTGCGCAATCGTGCAAACCGCACGATGTCCGGCCCGAGCCCGCCCAGTGGCAGAGCGAACCCGATGAACGTGCTCTCGTAATAGACGCGAATTGCGCTCCAGCGTCCCAAGCGCCCATCGAGCACTCGCAATAGTTGATGCCACTTCAGTGCCATCAATACGCGGTCCGCCGTTTGGATCAGCACGACGACTGCAAGCAACAGCGGGTGCGCACCCCGAATGAGCTCAACCGTTCGGGACCAGTCGAGCCTGGAGATGAGAAAGGCGAGCAGCGCGAGACTTCCGCCCAGTTGGAGCAGAACCCGAACCCTCGGGGGGATGTGCGGCAACTTCATGGCCTTGCTCGAGGCACGGCTTAAGGGGAATGGCACTCAGTTAAGTCGATGCCAAGCAGGTCGTGGGGCTTGGGGCGTGGGACATGGGCCAGAATTCAAAGGACTCCTCTCTGGCTCACGCCTCACACCCCAAGCCTCAAGCCCGCAAAGAATTGCATCCGCGGCTTAACTGAGTGCCATTGGGCTGAGGGGAGCATGTTGCAGACAGCGATGGCGACGACGCTCGATGCAGTCAGCTGCGACGTCGGCGCCATGAGCGCCAGCCGCGAACGTGGGTCTGCCGCATTGCCAGGGTTGAGCGTGCTCTCATCCTGCGAGCGCCTGAGTTTTCGTTGCGAACTGCGTCGGCATCAACTGCGTCGGATCGGGCGCTGCGGGGCGGTAGTAGCGAAACTTTCCGGAGGTCTCACGCGGCACGACTGCGACACGTTCGATCTGAACGCTGCACGTCTCGCCGAAGCTCGTGCGCACGAGCCCGGCCAGCCGTGCCGCCAGCGCCGCGTCGAATCCTGTCTCGCTCTCTACCAGAACTTTCCAGTGGAGAGGGTCGACCTGCTGAAAGAGAACCTGTTGTATGGCGCCGATCGGTGACTCCGCAAGCAGTTCCCGCAAGCCGTTCGCCAGCGCAGAGCCATGAACCTTGTGCCCATCCGCCGTAATGAACAAATCCGCGACACGCGCGACGAGATCGGTCAAGACAGGATAGGGTCTGCCGCAGGGACACGGATCCGGTGAGATGCGCCCGCTGTCACCGATCTTGCAACGTACGAGCGGCATGGCGCGATTGCTGAGCGAAGTGGCGACGATCTCGCCGAATTCTCCGACCGGCACTGCCACGCCATCCCTGACGATTTCGATATGAGAATTGTCCGTCATCAGGTGCATCGAGCCGGCTGGACATTCCGCCGCAATCGGACCTACCTCAGTGCAACCATAGAACTCGATGATCCGGGTGCCGAGATGCTTGTATATCTCGTCGCGCTGGAAGGGAAAGAGCTGCTCGCCGCCGACTTTGGCGAACGGTATGAGAGGCCATGGCGCCTGCGGATAAGTGGCGCGTATGTAACGCCCCAGTTGGGTCATCGCCGAGGGCAATCCCTGCAAGAGCACCGGACGGCGCTTCAACACATACTGCGCAGCCTCTTCGAGCCGCTCCTGCGAGAGCTCCGTCGTCAGGAATCCGCGGCAATTTCGCACCCAGTCCTGCAGGCGATGATGCGATCCCCACAATAGCAGCGTTCGTACGCCGGGCTCGACGTCATACCATAGCGTGACCCGATATTCGTTGGCCCACCCCCACGCCGCACCTCGCGGATTCCATGCCACACGCACCGGCATACCGGTGGATGCCGAGCTGCTGCGATAGAACCTTCCCAGCGCGGAACCGCGTGCAAGCAGCTCGCTGCTGCGGTCCCTCACGGTCTGACGTTCGAGCACCGGCCATGCCGCGAGGTCCGAGGCATCGGCGCGAGCGAAGGCTTCGCGCCATGGTCCCGTTGAGTAAAGCGGAACACGTGCGCGCGAATACAGCAGCGCTTCTCTGAGTTCCTTCGCCACGAGATGCCGATGCGACGTCCTGTCCAACCGTTCGCGGCTCTGCAGCTCGCGAATGTATGCTCCCACTGGACGATTCCGCAGCCGCTGCATCGCAAAATAGGTGCTGCGATGGCAGGCCTCTTCGAAGGGTCGTTTCATTGAGGTGAACGGACTTCGACGTTGTACTGGGCGCTATATTAGTTCTGCGCGTCGCGAATTGTTCCGCATGTATGAAGTGGAACCGACCCTGTCTCGTGCGAGTTCGAAGCACGACAGAGCATTTTGCGGGACGTACATCGGTTCTGCTTGCATGCACAGCCGACAGGGCCTGATAACAAGGAGAGCCATTAGTCCAAGCAGCTGAGAGGGGGGCGAATGAGCGGCGGTGTCGGGCGATTTGTACGCACGCTTTCGCGAATATCCCAAACGCGCTATCCGGCGTTCGTCTTCGGCTTCGGTGTTCCGCGACGGGAAACGCCTGTCTTCATTTATCACGACGTGTCGGCGCCGGCGT
>DATELY010000292.1:0-5994 GCA_035276085.1 Steroidobacteraceae bacterium
TTCGCGCCGTTCTGGACTGAAACCCATAGCCGTAGCTATGGGTTGAAGGAAGAACAAGCGAAGCGAGCTCGCAGGCCGCCAGGGCCGCGATAGGTTTGGCGCGCCACAGTGTGTAGCGCTGCGGTGTTGCTGAAATTCCGATGTGAATCATGTTCGTGCCACTCGCGCCAAACCGACCTGTGAGAAATGCGGGCTAGGCCACCGCCCGCCGATTCACAAACTGCATGTGCCGGCGGTGCTCCGCGTGATCGCGTAGCTTGCGGGCGCCATCCGGTTCACCTGCGCTTTCCAGTGCCCGCGCCTTCAGCAGCCAGTTGAAAGGGCTGGATGGCTTGAGCTGAATACGCTCGTTGGCCAGCGCGCGCGCCAGTTTCACCTCGCCCGAGCGCAACGCACATTCGGTCAACGTGAGATGAATCAGATCGCGTTGTGCATGGCTGCCGCCAAACCGGTTGGCGATCGTGCGAATCGGCAGCAGCAGGTCGACGGCCCGCCGATACTCGCCCCGTGTGCACGCAAGCAGCGCCTGCGCGCACGGCAGACCCACCTCGCGCGACATCATCGCGTTCGTATCCCGACCGTGCGCACGCTGCTCCAGCGTCGACAACGCCGTCTGCAGCTCCGCTGTGCGCCCCGCACTCGCGAACGCCATGCAGGCGTGCACGTCGTTGAACGCGTAGTAGCCGTGGTCCGCGAAGGGCTGCCAGCTATCGGCAAGCGCCTCCCAACGCGTGCCCACGTTCACACCGCGCAAGTTCAAGCGCCAGAGCAGTGCGCTCGCATCCACCATCTCGAGCGGGATCTGCGTCGGTTGCGGCCGCACGCGCTCGTCGTACAACTCGAGCACACGCTGATGCTCGCCGAGATCGAGATAGAACAACGCAAGGTGCCACCCGTTGTGGAACGCGAAGCCATTGTCCGGCGCCCAGTCATCGCGGCGCGACTCGAGCCACTCGATGCCTTCTCGCAAGCGGCCTTGCATCTCCATCACATGCGCCACGGCGTGCACGGCCCATGGATCGCGTTGATTCTTCTCCAATGCGAGACGGCCCGTGTCCTCCGCGCGCGGATACAGTCCGTTCTCTTCCAATCCGAAGGCGTGCATGCCGAGCACGTAGCCATACCCCGGCGTATCTGCATCCCACTCCGGCAGCACCTGCGCCACACGGTCCCGCAACAGGCTCGATGCACCCAGGAAGAAGTCGCCCACGTGTGCCACCTGCAATGCGAACACATCGTGCGGCTCGTTCATCACGATCTCGCCGTACTTGTGTATGGAGCCGGCGAAATCGCCGTGCAGCCACGCGCGAGCGGCCGCGGCATGTGCACGTTCGCGAGCATTGGCGCGCTTACCGAGGCGCTCCACCGCTGCGACATTTTCAGCAAGCAGGGGCACGAGCATGCGGTCGCTCGACATCACGATCATGCCGGCTCGCAGACAGTGGCCCATTGCAAAGCCGGGGTCCGTGTCCAGCGCGCTCTGGACGGTGGCAAACGAGTCCACGAAGTAGCCCAGCGAAAGCTCCACGGCTTTCTCATAGAGCGCCAGCAAATCACGATCGGACGTGGAGACGGCAACGCCGCGGCAATCGATGAGAGACATGGTCTACCTCCGAGGGCTCGCAGGGCACGAGACCGATGGAGCATTTTTTAAACAGGGCGCGTTAGCCTCCCGTCTCGACAGGCGTCAAAAAACCGTGAAAATCGCCGCACTACATCGAACGGGTACTGCGCCGTGACCGAATTCCAGCTCGATGTCTTAGGTGCACTGCGTCTATGTCGGGCGGATGGCGCTGAGGTGCGCGTCGCCTCACGTAAGGCTCGGGCGTTGCTGGGATATTTGGCGTTGCGGCCGCTCGAAGCACAGAGCCGTGACCGTCTGGCGGCCTTGCTCTGGGAGGATGTCGATACCGAACAGGCCCGGGCGAGCCTGCGCCAGGCGCTGGCAGGTTTGCGCCGGCTCACGGGCGAGCATGCGCTGATCCGTGCCGACGCCGAGACCATGCAGCTGTCCCCCGGGGTTCGTGTGGACGTCACCGACTTCCGCGCGGCGTCCGCGACCGGGACGCGGGAAAGCCTGCAACGCGCCGCAGCGTTGTATCGGGGCGACTTGCTGGAGGGGTTCGATGCACGCTCCGGTGCATTCGAAGACGCGGTGCAGGCGGAACGACTCACGCTGCGCAACGAGGCCAGTACGAGCCTCAGCCGACTGATCAAGCTGTGCACTCAGGACGAGGACTTCGATGCAGCGATCCAGGCGGCGCGTCGTCTCACGACGGTCGAGCCCCTGAACGAGGCCGCACACAGGGCGTTGATGGAGCTGTACGCCCGCCGCCAGCTCTATACGGAGGCACTCCGGCAATACCGTCAATGCCGCGATGCTTTGCGTCGCGAGCTGGATGTGGCGCCAGAGCCCGCGACTGAAGCACTCTATCGTGAGCTCATGCGCAAGCGTCGCGCCGCCGGCATCGCGGATACCGGTGAAGTGCCGGTGCTCGACGAGGCACAGGCCGCCGCTGCCATCGAAGATACGTCCGCACGGCTGCTGCGCCCCGGGCTGCGTGATGCCGTCGTGCTGGTCACGCGGCTGGACGGCTTGCAGCAGATGGAAGCGCTGCTCGATCCGGAAGAAACGCGTGCGCTCGCGTTGAGCTATCAGGCGCGCGTGCGCGATGCGATGCGCGAATTCGGCGGGCAAACGGACGATCGCCTGGGACCCAGCATCGTCAGCGTCTTCGGGCTGCCACACTCCCAAGGCAACGAAGCCGAACGCGCGGTGCGTGCAGCGCTGTACTTGCGCGACCAGCTGACGCGTCAGCCCTTGCGCAGCTCACAGGAATTGCATCTTCACGTCGGCATCGCGCAAGGCCAGGTGTTGCGCAGCCCGAACGAGAGCCTCTTTCCACTCGCCGGACCGCCGGTGCATCGTGCGCATGCGTTGGCCTCGGCCGCAGCGCGTAGTCAGATTGCAGTGGCCAACGAACTGCGGGATGCGTTGGGCGAGCGCATTCGCGCCGATGCGATCGAGCCTGCACACGCGCAAGGTGTCAACGGCTGGGAGCTGCGCGCACTGCATGTGATCGACGCCGCCACAACACCCCGCTTCTTCGTTGGCCGCCGTCCCGAGCTGGCGATGCTCACGGCCGGATTGGAGCGCTGCCTCGCGAGCGGACATGGCCGCGCCATGATCGTGCGTGGCGAAGCCGGCATCGGCAAGACGCGCCTGGTGGAAGCGCTGCGCAGTCAGGCGCGTGAGCGCGGCTTCGGCGTCCACTGTGTGCAGATCTTCGATTTCGGTCAGAAGGCGATCCGGCGTCCGCTCGCGACGCTCACCTTCAGCTTGCTTGGACTGACGCCGGATGCAACGACGGCCGATCGCGCTGCCGGCGTAGCCGCCCTTGCCGGCAGCAGCGACGAAACCATCTTCCTGAGCGAGCTCATCGACGCGCCGCTGCCCGATGACCTCGCCGCATTGGCTCAAGCGATGCCGGCGGCACGCCGCGCCCGCGGCATCGACGAAGCGCTCGGCAAGTTGCTGCGCGCCGCGTGTGCGACGGCGCCGCAATTGATCACGCTCGAGGATTTGCATTGGGCGAGCGCCGAAGAAATCGAACGCATCGCGGCCTGGTTGACCGACCTCGCCGCCACCCCGACGCTGCTCATCGCCACGACGCGGCCTGAGGGCGAACGAGCCGGCACGCTCATCAAGGCCGGCGGCAGGCGCTGCCCGGTGACGACGCTCGATCTTGCGCCGATGGCAGACGACGAGGCTCATGAGCTCGCCGCGCACTACTGCCATCTCGTGCCCGAAACCATCGATGCATGCATCCAGCGCGCTGAAGGTTTCCCGCTGTTCCTGGATCAGCTGCTGCGGGCAGCGAGCGCGAATCCACACGCATTGCCATCGTCGATTCGCTCCCTGGTCGTAGCGCGCGCCGATCGATTGCAACCGCATGACCTCACGGCGCTGCACGCCGCCGCTGTATTGGGGCAGCGCTGCGAGCTCGACGCATTACGTGCGGTCACAGGCATTGACACTTATGAGTCGGAGGGCTTGTTCGACACGGGCCTCCTGCGACACGAAGGCCACGAGCTCGAATTCGCGCACGCCCTGTTTCGCGATGCGGTGTATCAGTCGATCGTGCGGTCGGAACGCCGCGAACTGCACGCGCTGGCGGCCGAATGGTTTCAAGGCCGCGAGCTGCTGCTGTACGCAGATCATCTGGCCGGCGCTGAGGACGGACGCGCGGCTGCGGCGTATATCGACGCGGCACGCGCCGAACGTCGCGCCCACCGCGTCGAGCGTGCGCTGGAAGTCGTCCGCAAGGCGCAGGGCCTGGCACCGACCGCTGCGATTCTCCATACCGCCACCTGCCTCGTCGGCGAAATGTGCCTGCAGGTCGGACGCACGCATCTGGCCTTGACCGCGTTCCGGGAGTCGCTCGAGGCGGCGGATACGCCGCTGGCGCAAGTGGAGAGCTGGATCGGTGTCGCGTCGGCTTTGCGCATCATGGATCGCTATCAAGAGGCGATCGAAGCGCTGGACACGGCGGAGTCGAAGCTGGATGGACACGCGTCGGCGCAGCTCAAGGTTCGCCTGTGGACGCTGCGCGGCAATCTCTACTTTCCGTTGGGACGTGTGGAGGAGTGTTTGCAAGCCCACGCGCGGGCGCACGAGTTCGCTGTCGCAGCCAACTCGCCGCTCGACATGGCACGCGCGGATGGTGGCTTGTGCGATGCGTGGTATCAACGCGGACGCATGCTCACGGCGCGCAAACATGTCCTGCGCTGCATCGAGGCCGCACGCAAACATCAGCTGCAAGGCATCCTGCTCTCGTACCTGCCGATGCTCGCGGTCATACAGGCGTACTGCGGCGAGTTCCGGGCCGCGCTCGTGACCAACGAAGAGTCACTGTCGCTTGCGCGACGCATCGGCGATCAGCGCGGTGAGCTGCTGACACAACTCACCACGGCGACGGTGCTGTTCGTTACCGGCGAGCCGGAGCGATGCATCGAGCGCGCCCGTCAAACTCAGGCCCTGGCCCGACAGCTGGGCGCGCGCCGCTTCGAAGCGGAAAGCATGGGAACGCACGCAGGTGTCTGCCTGGCATTGGGACAGCGCGAGGAAGCCTTGCAGCTCATTCGCTCTGCCATCGACCTCAGTCGCGCCACGGGCATGACGTATTGCGGACCGGTATTGCTCGGTGTGCTGGCACGCGCCACGACGGACGACGCAGAACGCGAGGCGGCTCTGGCGGAAGCCGAGCAGCTGCTGGCGGCCGGCTGCGTCAGCCACAGCTATTTCGATTTCTATACCGGGGCGATCGATGCAAGTTTGCAGCAGCAACGATGGGGTGAAGCGCGTCGGTATGCCGCCGCCCTGGCCCAATACACTGCGGAAGAACCCACGCCGTGGAGCAGTGCGGTGGTCCACCGAGGTATCGCGCTGGCTCGAATCGGCGAGGAAGGACCAAGCCGTAGCAGCGCTGCTGAGTTGAAGTCGCTGCGGGAACTGTTTGCCCGCATGCCGGCAAAACCGCTGATCGATGCGATCGATGCGGCCATTGTTCGGTGTGAGCAGGCGGCGGTGGCTTAGCGAAACCGTTTGATAAAGCGTCCCTTCCCTTGCGAAGCGGGGGCCGCTCCTGCGCATCCATGCGCCCGCGCCATTCGTGCGTCCCTGCACATCAGAAGGACAGGATGGGGGCTCTTCAGTCTGTGACCGTGCAATTGCCCCCACCCCCCCTCCCCCGCTTCGCTGCGCTACGCAAGGGAGGGGGCAGGACTTACGGCAGAGCCTCTGCCAACTCGGTTAGGTCTGCTCGATTGTCCTGCCACAGGTTGTAGGCGACGCGCCGCTCGCCGCGCACCAGCGTGGCTCGCATGCTGGCGGCTTGCGACACCTGCGCCAGCACCTCTTTCGTCACGGGGAAATAAAACCACGCGCCTTCGCGCGGTGCCGTGGAATCGATTTGCCGGGCAATCCCCAACTCG
>DATELY010000293.1:0-22326 GCA_035276085.1 Steroidobacteraceae bacterium
GCTCAGCTGGATCGTCGCACGCTCAACGCGCTGGCCGCGGCCGGGGCATTCGCCAGCTTGAGCGGCGACCGACATCAAGCCGTGTGGGCCGTCAGCGGTGTGGAGAGTCCGATGCCGCTGCTTCCCGAGGTAGAAATTCCAGAAGCCACGCCGTTGTTGCGTGCACCCACCGAGGGGCAGGACATCGCTGCGGACTATCGCTCGCTGGGTCTCAGCTTGGGACGACATCCGCTGGCCATTCTGCGTGAACGGTTGCAGCGCGAGCACGTGCTGACGGCAGCTGAGCTGAAGACCCTGCCGACGGGCATGACGGTGCGCGCTGCGGGCCTGGTCGTGACGCGGCAACGCCCTGGCAGCGCGAGCGGTGTGACGTTCGTCACGCTGGAAGATGAGACAGGGAGTGTGAATCTGATCGTGTGGCGCGATGTCGCTGAGCAGCAACGACGCGCGTTGCTGGGCTCGCGGCTCATGCAGGTGACAGGAACGTTACAGCATCAAGGCGATGTCATGCACGTGATCGCTCTGCGCATGACCGACCGCAGCCGCTTGCTCGGCAAGCTGGTGACGAGCTCGCGTGATTTTCATTGAGGGAGTAGGGATGTGGCGGGATGGCGGGATGGCGGGATGTCGAGATGAGAGGCAGCTATTCCGCCATTCCACGATTTCCCCCATTCCCCAACAGGCGATCAACTTGCCTTCCGTCTCCTTCGCGGCTTGTCCCCATCCCCGATATCGTAGTCGTCGAAGTCGGACACGAGCTCGGCGGTCTCGCGCTCTTCCCGAATCCGCTCGAGACGACGCCACGCGGGCTCGCCCGGTTTTGGCCCGGCAGTGCGCTTGCGCTTGTCGAATGTTTCCAGGAGGCGGTCGACGTCGAGGTCTTCGGTCGCTTCGATTGCGGCCTCGTCTTCCTCGTCGTCGTCGAATTCCTCGGACTCCGGTTTCTCGCTCATCGATCGCCCCACGGTGGCTGGCTCTAGCAGCCTGTCGGACTTAGGATTGATCTACTGCGGCGGCGGCAGCTGGGTCCATTTTTTCGATCCTTCTCGTTAAATAGCGAAAGCTATTCGCCTCGAACGATCGAAAAACTGTCCTCCATCTGCCACCGTCCTCGCTACGATCACCTAAGTCCGACAGGCTGCTAGTCGAACTTATGCGAACGGAAGCTCAGGAACTGAAAAGCAGTTCACACACCGCGAAATTCGCGGTGGGCAAATGCGGTCCTGGGCAGATCCGCGAGCCGAGTATATAGAGGGAACCTTGCGTGCTCGCAAGAGTGCTATGCGCAACGCGGTCGATTACACGACGAGCTGGTTCAGCTGGAAGATCGGCAACAGCATGGCGAGCACGATGAGCAACACCATGCCGCCCATGACCAGGATCATGAGCGGGCCGAGCAGGCCGACGAATGCCCCGAGGATGGCATCCATCTCGCGCTCCTGATTGGTCGCGGCGCGATCCAGCATCGTTTCCAGATCGCCGCTGCTCTCGCCGCTGGAAATCAGGTGGATCATCATCGGCGGGAACATCCGTGTTGCCGCGAGCGAGCGGCCAATGGCGGCGCCTTCACGCACGCGCGCGCCGGCTTCCTGCACAGCATCACGCATGGGCAGATTCGTCACCACCTCGCCCGCAATACGCATGGCTTCGAGGACGGGAACGGCGCTGGATGTGAGGGTCGACAACGTGCGCGCGAACCGCGCCGTGTTCGTTCCGCGAACCACCTTGCCGACGAGGGGTATGCGCAGCAGGAACGCATGAAAGCGGCGCTTCGCTTCCGGTGCGCGCAACCAGCGGCGGAACATCCAGATGCCGAAGATGGTCAGGCCGATGACGAGCCAGCCCCAGTCGCGGAAGAAATCCGAGATGCCAATCAATCCCTTGGTCAGGATCGGCAGCTCGGCCTTGGAGTTTTCGAACTGCTTGACGATCTTCGGGACGACGAAGGTCAGCAGCAGCATGACGATGCCGGCGCACACGACGAACAGCAGCACCGGATAGAGCATCGCATTCAATGTCTTGCTGCGCAGCTGCTCGCGGCTCTCGGTGTAGTCCGCCAGGCGCTCCAGCACGGTGTCCAGGTGACCGGATTGCTCACCGGCCGCCACGGTGGCGACGTACAGCTCAGGGAATGCGGTGGGAAAATCCGCCAGGCCATCGGCCAGTGCGTGACCTTCCATCACCTTCGCGCGCACACCCAGCATGATGCTCTTGATGCGGGGCTTCTCGGTCTGCTCCGAGACCGCGAGCAAGGCTTCTTCGAGCGGCAGACCCGAGCGGACCAGCGTCGCCAACTGCCGTGTGACCAGCGACAGATCGCTGGCTGACATGCCACGTGGCGTGGAAAAGGACCAGCGAGCGGCACGGCGCTTCGCCTCGTGTTGTGCAACCTCTGCCACGGACACGGGCAGAAGGCTTTGGTCCCGCAGCATCTGCCGCACCTGACGCGCAGTGTCGCCCTCGAGGGTGCCTTTGCGTTCGCGACCAGAAGGGTCGAGTGCGGTGTATTCGAATGCACCCATGGAGTCAGGCTGTGGGCTGTGGGCTGTGGGCTGCAGGTTCGGAAAGAGACATGTGTGTCGTCATGATCACGAGCTAATGCATGACAGGAGTTTCGGAAGTCATTCTGACCTGCAGCCTAGTCCTCTCTCGTCACTCGCATCACTTCTTCGATCGAAGTCGTTCCAGCAAGGATTCTCGCACGGCCGTCGTCGCGAATGCTCGGCGTCATCGTGCGCGCGTACCGTTCCATCTCCTGCTCGCTGGCGCCGTCGTGGATCATGCTACGCGTGTGATCATCCACGAGCACGAGCTCATAGATACCCGTACGGCCTTTGTATCCTTGCTGCGTATCGGGTCCGGGACGATAGAGGATGGGGGCGGGGGCGCCCGGCGGGACGTTCAGGAGCTTGCGTTCGTAGTCGCCTGCGGTGAACGCCTCTTTGACTTCCGGATTCAGCACGCGCACGAGCCGCTGTGCCAGCACCCCCAGCAAGCTCGATGACAGCAGGAACGGCTCCACGCCCATGTCGCGCAAACGCGTGACCGCACCTACCGCGGTATTGGTGTGCAACGTCGAGAGCACCAAGTGCCCGGTGAGCGATGCCTGCACGGCGATCTGCGCCGTCTCGAGGTCGCGGATTTCGCCGATCATGACGACGTCCGGGTCCTGGCGCAGGATGGCGCGCAGTCCGCGGGCGAACGTCATCTCGACCTTCGTATTCACCTGCGTCTGGCCGATACCGTCGATGTAGTACTCGATCGGATCCTCGACCGTGAGGATGTTGCGCGTGTTGTCGTTGATGCGCTCGAGCGCCGCATACAGCGTGGTGGTCTTACCGGAGCCCGTCGGGCCCGTGACCAGGATGATGCCGTGGGGCTTGTGAATCAGATCGTCCATCTGCTCTTGCGAGCGCGGATCCATTCCCAGCGAGTTCAGGTCCAGGCGGCCCGCCTGCTTATCGAGCAAACGCAGGACGACGCGCTCGCCGTGCCCGGCGGGAATCGTGGATACGCGAACGTCGACCGCGCGACCGGCGATGCGCAACGAGATGCGTCCGTCTTGCGGCAGACGCTTCTCGGCGATGTCGAGCTTCGACATGACCTTGATGCGCGAAACCACCAGGGGAGCGACCGCACGACGCGATTGCAGGACCTCTCGCAGCACCCCGTCCACGCGGAAGCGCACGACGAGGCGATTTTCGAACGGCTCGATGTGGATGTCGGACGCGTTGTCCTTCACCGCCTGAGTCAGGATGGCATTGATCAGCTTGATGATCGGCGCGTGATCGTCGCTCTCCAGCAGATCGGACGGCTCGGGCAGGTCCTGCGCGAGGTGAGCCAGATCCGTCTCATCCTCGAAGCCCCCCATCATCTGCATGGCTGTGCTCGGCCCGCCCTCGAAGCGTTGACGCAGCAACTCTTCGAAGGCATCCGCATCGACACGTCGCAGGCGCAGCGGCATCCCCAGCACGCGTCGCAACTCGGCAATGCTCGCGGGCTCGGCACCCGCACGATAGATCGATTCGGCCGCACCATCGACGATCCGTTGCACCAGCACGCCGTGTCGCTTGCAGAACGCGAAGTTGAGCGCCGCAGGCAGCGCACTGACCGGCGTCAGAGTGACGGGGGTGGCGTTGGCATTGGCAACGGCGGGTTGCAGTTCGGCGCTCATGGCGATCTCTAGGGCGTGGGCTGTGGCTGCGGCTTGCGAAGATCCAATGGTGGAGGCTCTTCCGGTGTCGCCGCACCGGGTGGTTCGCCCGAGGACTTATCAGGCGCTGGCCGATCGGTCGGCGGCGGAACTGCCGGCGCGTTGTCGGGCGTCTGCGGCGTCATGCGTGTTTCGTCGGTATTGGCGGCGGGCTTGCTGGCGCCGGCGGTCGGATCCGCATACCGCGACAGATCCTCAATCGGCGGCAGGAGAGGTTGGCGCTCGCCTGGCAGCAATGTGACCTTGCCGCGCTTGCGCGCGAGTTGCTGGTTGCGCAGGACGTTGTACTTGGCATTCGTTTCCACCGCCGTTTGCACGCCGTCGCGGAGGATTGTGGGACGGATGAACACCATCAGGTTGCGTTTGGCCTTGCTGCCGCTGCGCGTACGGAAGAGCTCGCCGATGATTGGAATCGAACCCAGCACCGGCACGCGCGACTGCTGCTCGTTGGTTTGATCGTCGATGAGGCCGCCGAGGACGATGATGCCGCCATCCTCCACCATGACCTTCGTGTTGATCGTGCGCTTGTTGGTAATGAGGTCCACCGCGCCGGCGACGCCCTGCGCCAACGACGAAGACTCTTGCTCGATCTTCAGGATGACGGAGTCGCCCTCGTTGATTTGCGGCGTGATCTTCAGAATCGTGCCGACTTCCTCGCGCTGAATGGTTTGGAACGGATTGACCGTGCCCTGCGCGGTGCTGGTGTTGGTGTTCGTGAATTGACCCGTCACGAACGGCACCTCCTGCGCGACTTTGATCTCGGCTTCCTCGTTGTCGAGTGTGAGGATGTTCGGCGTGGAGATGATGTTCGTATCGCCGTCATTGCGCAGGGCGCGCAACAGCACGGCGAAATTCACGCCCGAGTCCTGGAAGCGGCCAGCCCCAAGGGTGAGCCCGCTTGGAATCGTGATTCCCGTCGTGCCTTCAGTCGTCGTGTTGGACCTGCCGAGAATCGCCGCTGCGATGTCGCCAATGCTCGCACCGCCCACGGCCTGACTGAACGTGCCGACCGGAACGGTGTTGTCGTTGGAGCCGCTGCCATCGATCGCCCAGTTGATGCCGAGCTCGGACGCCTTGTTGGACGTGATCTCGACCAGGATGGCTTCCACCTGAACTTGCGCACGCCGGATATCGAGCTTGTCCACGATGGTCATGATCCGCTTCATGATCTTGGGCGGAGCAGTGATGATCAGGGCGTTGGTCTGCGGGTCAGCCCAGATGGTTGTGCTGCGATCGGCGGCTTGGGCACCGCCGCCGGCAGGTGCTGCACCACCCGCGGGCGCGGCAGCCTGTGAGAGACCTTGAATCTGTTCCTTGAGCTTGCCGGCGATAGCTTCGGCGTCGGCATAGTTGAGATAGCGAACAGTGGTATCGCCGCCAGCTTCGAGTGGCGTATCCAGATGCGTGACGAGTGTCTTCAGGCGCAGGCGTTGCGCTTTCTCGCCCGTGATCAACACACTATTGGTGCGATCATCCGCGACCAGCTTCACGCCCAGTGCGGCGTTCTCCTGCTGTGTCGTACCGGTGTACAGGCTGTTCACCACGCGCACGATTTCACCGGCACTCGCGTTCTGCAGGGTGACGATGTCTATATCGTCGTCGCCGGACTGATCGAGTCGCTGGACGATCTTCATGATGCGCGCCACGTTGCTCGCGCGATCCGAGATGATGAGCATGTTGGTGCCGGCGGGCGTGACGAGGTGCGCCTGCTGCGGTAACAGCGGTCGCAATGCCGGGACGAGCTGGCTGGCAGACACGTTTTTGACGGAGACGATTTGCGTCACGACCTCATCGGAGGAGTCGCTGACGTGATCGGGCAGATCATTCGCCGGTACCTGGCGCGCGTTGGCGTCGGGAATGATCTTCACCACATTGCCCGAAGGCACCGCGACGAAGCCGTGCACCTGCAGGATCGACAGAAAGGCTTCATAGAACGCGCTCGGCGTCATGGGCGTCGCCGACAGCATCGTGACCTGCGCCCGCACGCGCGGATCGATGATGAAATTCTTGCCCGTGATCGCGCTCACCGCCTCCACGATCTGCGCCAGATCCGCATCCTTATAGTTGGGCGTGATGGTCGCCTGCTGCTCCTGTGCCAGCAGCGGATGACAGCACAGCAGCAGCGCCGCGCTCACGAACACCGCACGCCATCCCGTCCGGGCGGGCGGACGCAGGTAGCGAGGGTGGAGGTGACGGTGCAAGCTCATGTTGGGTCCTTACTGTCTAGGGCCTTGAGTCTCGGAGGGAGGGACGATGGGGCGACGACCTTCCATCGGCCCCGCTGGCCCGCTATCCCCGTCCGAGGGCGGCAATGCGATCTGTGCGGTGTTCAAGGTCAATTCTTGCGTCTGGCCATTGCGTTCGATGTTGACCGTCACCCGTCCCGAGCTACCCAGCGTGCTGAAAATTTCTGCGCCGCGGTTAGGGTCATCGAGCGGTGTGCCGTTGATGGCCAGGATCAAATCTCCCGGACGCAACCCGAGCTGCGCAAACTGTTGCCGATTGCGGCCGGGGTATACGCGATAGCCGCGCTGTGTGCCGCCCGCGAATACCGGCTGTGGGCGGATGACTTCAGCCAGAGCGCCTGGATTGGTCTCCGCAATGCGGCGCAGATTGTCAGCGAACTGATTCTGCGCGGGCGGCGGGGGTGCGACACGTGCCACCGTGTTCGGGTTCAACCGCGGCAGCGCGAGCGCCTCGAGCTGTCCTCCCCGGTCGAGAATCACTCGATCGGGGTACACCGCATGCAAGCGCACACCGCCCGGCAGTGCAGCGCCTACAGAGTAGAACTTGGCGGCGCCGCCGCTCTCACCAATGATCGCGTAGCCCTTGCTCGGATCGTCCGACGCGATCGTACCCGCCAGACGCAGGTTCATCTGCGTTTGCGGTGCGTCGATGTCACTTCCAGGTGGTGGCGCATCGGCTCTGCCGAAGAGGCCCGCCCGTGCGATGCGCTGGATATCGATGGGCTGCGCTCTCGGCCCGGCGGTCGGTCCAGGGCTGGGTGGCGGCGCCGATGACTCGGCTGGTTCCAGTAACAACCAGGTCAGTTGCACCAATTGCCAGGCGATCGCAATCACCAGCAGGATCGACACGCCGTATGGCAAACCTCGCTGCACGCCACCCGCGAGCTGCCTCGGCGAGGCGTGCTGCAGTTCCCGCAACTTGGCACTGAGATTCATTGGACGAGCGGCCGAAGGGATTGAATCTGCGTGCGTGAGCCGCTCAGGTGGCTGAGGTATGTTTCATGCTGGTGCATCCGGGTCATCATACGGAGTTGCGACAGTACGCCTCAAGAGATTGTTCTCGCAGTGATTCTTTCTGGCGACGGTCAGTCCAAATCGACTGACAAAGGTACTACTCGCCCGGTCCCTCTTCGCCTCGGATCACCGCAGTCGCGAAGATCACATCGATGCGCTGTCCCACCTTGAATCGATGGTCCAGGCAGATCATCTACCTTAATGCGACCGCTCGCATGCACCGCGATCAGGTTCACAGATCATGCAGCCGGTCTTGTGACGCGATCCGCAGCCGCTAGTGCTTGCGTATGGCCATCGAGAGTGCTGGAACTCAGTGCTGCAACCTCGTGTTACATGGACTGAAGCGCGTGTGAGTCGTGGGGATGCTGCCTTGTAATGTGTGCTCCGCCGCCATATAAAGTCTTGCAGTTGTCGACGCGTTGCAGGACATGGGTGAAGAGCACACACGACATGATCGGGAGCTCGTGGTTGAAGAAGAGGCGCCGCGCCTCAAGCAGCCGCCTCTCTACCAGGTCATCCTTTTGAATGACGATTACACGCCCATGGAATTCGTGGTGGATGTGCTCGAACGCATCTTCAGTATGAACCGCACGACGGCGACGCGGGTCATGCTCGAGGTGCACACCAAGGGCAAGGGCGTATGTGGCGTGTTCACCTACGAGATCGCCGAGACCAAGGTGGCTCAAGTGTTGGCGTTCGCGCGACAGCATCAGCATCCCCTTCTGTGCACGATGGAAGAGGCATGAGGACTTTCAATAGCGCATGGCCAAGTGTATGAAACGGGGCAACCGTCATCAGTGTCTTACCAACAACGGCTCGAGCTGTATGCCCACGCGGTTGCAGCTGGGTCGGCCACGAGGGTGTTCCTAAGCGCCTGGTTTCCGGCGCGAGGTACGTGAACAGATCAGAACAGGGGCTCCGCCGGTGTTAAGCAGCGAACTTGAAATTTGTCTCAACGAGGCGTTCCAGTCGGCGCGCGAGGCCCGTCATGAGTTCATGACGGTTGAGCATTTGCTCCTCGCCATCGTCGACACGCCAAGAGTGCGCGAGATCTTGCGCGCTTGTGGTGCAGACGTCGCCCGTCTGCGCAAAGACCTCAAAGACTTCATCGATCAAACCACTCCGCGATTGAAGGACGACGACGATCGCGAGGTCCAGCCGACGCTGGGATTCCAGCGCGTGCTGCAACGGGCTGTCTTCCATGTGCAGTCGAGCGGCAAGAAGGAAGTGACGGCGGCCAATGTGCTCGTCGCCATCTTCAGCGAGAAGCACTCGCACGCCGCCTATCTCCTGTCCATGCAGGACGTCGCCCGCCTGGACGTCGTCAACTACATCTCTCACGGGCTATCGAAAGTGTCCGAAGATCGCAGCGAGAAGGAAGAACCCTCGCCCGGTGGTGAGGCGGAACGGGATGCCGAAGGCGGTACGGCGTTGGAGAAGTTCGCCACCAACCTCAACAAGCTCGCGATGGAAGGCAAGATCGATCCATTGATCGGTCGCCAGACGGAGATCGAGCGCACGATCGAGATCCTGTGCCGTCGTCGCAAGAACAACCCGCTCTACGTAGGCGAGGCGGGCGTGGGCAAGACCGCGTTGGTCGAAGGCCTTGCCCGCTTGATCGTCGAGGGCAAGGTGCCGGATGTCCTCTCGGACTCCACGGTGTACTCCTTGGACATGGGCGCGTTGATCGCCGGCACGAAGTACCGCGGCGATTTCGAGAAGCGTCTGAAGGGCGTCATTGCCGAAATCAAGAAGATGCCGGGCTCGATCCTGTTCATTGACGAGATCCATACGGTCATCGGGGCGGGCGCTGCTTCGGGCGGTGTGATGGACGCATCGAACCTGATCAAGCCGGCGCTGGCGAACGGCGAGTTGCGCTGCATCGGCTCCACGACCTACACCGAGTACCGCGGCATCTTCGAGAAGGATCACGCCCTGGCGCGTCGCTTTCAGAAGATCGACGTCATCGAGCCGTCCATTGCCGAGACGATCGATATCCTTCGTGGCCTGCGGTCCCGCTTTGAGGAACACCATGGCGTGAAGTACGCCGATGACGCGTTGATGGCTGCTGCCGAGTTGGCCGCACGTCACATCAACGATCGTCAACTGCCGGACAAGGCGATCGACGTGATCGACGAGGCCGGTGCGCGCCTGCGACTGAAGCCTACGGAGAACCGGGATCAGACGGTGACGACGACGATGATCGAAGACGTCGTCGCCCGCATCGCCCGCATTCCGCCGAAGAACGTGTCGACGTCGGATCGCGACCTGCTGCGAAACCTCGAGCGCAATTTGAAGCTCGTGATCTTCGGGCAGGACTCCGCGGTCGACACGCTCGCTTCGGCCATCAAGATGTCCCGCTCCGGTCTCGGCGATCAGCGCAAGCCCGTGGGCTCATTCCTGTTCGCGGGACCCACCGGTGTGGGCAAGACCGAAGTCACGCGCCAGCTCGCGCTTGCGTTGGGCGTGGAGCTCGTGCGTTTCGACATGTCCGAATACATGGAGCGCCACACGGTGTCGCGCCTGATCGGCGCGCCTCCGGGCTATGTGGGATTCGACCAGGGCGGTCTCATGACCGAAGCGATCTCGAAGAACCCCCACTGCGTGATGCTGTTGGATGAGATCGAGAAGGCGCACCCGGATGTCTTCAACCTGCTGCTACAGGTCATGGACCATGGCACCCTGACGGACAACAACGGCCGCAAGGCCGACTTCCGCCACGTCATCATCGTCATGACGACCAATGCCGGCGCATTCGAGATGAACCGGCCGTCGATGGGATTCATGCAGCAGGATCATGCCTCGGACGGCATGGAGGCAATCCGCCGGCTGTTCTCGCCGGAGTTCCGCAATCGTCTCGATGCCATCATCCAATTCAACGGCCTCGACCCACGCACGATTCAGCGCGTGGTCGACAAGCTGCTGGTCGAGGTGGAGGCACAGCTCGAGCAGAAGGGCGTGCAACTGCATGTGGACGATACCGCTCGTGAGTGGCTGTCGCGCAAGGGGTATGACCCGAAGATGGGTGCGAGGCCGATGGCGCGTGTCATTCAGGAGTCGATCAAACGTCCGCTCGCGGAGGAGCTGCTGTTCGGCAGCTTGTCCGGTGGCGGCGGTCACGCCTTCGTCAGCGTGGGCGCGGACGATCAGCTCAAGGTGGAGACACGGACCAACGACGAGCCGGCGTTGCTGGAGTAGGTCCTTCGACAGACTCAGGACGAACGGATCGGATACGTCAATGAGAAGGCCGGCATTGCCGGCCTTTTTTCATTGGGGAGCTATCGAGCCAGCGGGTTATCGTCCGCGGTAGATGATGCGCCCCTTGGTCAGATCGTACGGCGTCAGCTCGACCGTGACTTGATCGCCCGTCAGGATGCGGATGTAGTTCTTACGCATCTTGCCGGAAATGTGCGCGATGACCGTGTGGCCATTGTTCAGCTGGACACGAAACGTCGTGTTGGGGAGCGTGTCGATGACACGTCCTTCCATCTGAATGGCTTCTTCTTTAGACATGCACTCGCGAGGATTGGCCGGGGGGGCCGGCGTTAAGGCGCGCGATTGTGCATAAACGGCCAAGCCAATGCAATGAAGCGACAGACAGCCCCCCGAACGCCAGGGGGTCAGCTCCACGGACGGGGGGTCGAGGCCGTTCCAGTCAGGACGGCCACCTGGCGCGAGAACTCAGCCCGCGTCATAAGACTCGCGCCTAAGCTCATGAGATGCGGTGTTTCCATCTGGCAATCGATCACAGCGACCTCGCGGTGCATGCATTCATCGCAAAGCCGCTTCAATGCGACCTTGGAGGCATCGCGCTCGGTGCTGAACATGGATTCGCCGAAGAACACCCGCCCGAGCGACACGCCATACAGCCCACCCGCCAGCCGGCCGTCGAGCCACGTCTCTATCGAGTGCGCGTACCCCAGTTCGTGCAGCCGTTGATAGGCCGCCGTCATCTCCGGCGATAGCCACGTGCCGCCCGGGCGCAAGCGTGTGCTGCCGCAGGCGCGGATCACGGTATCGAAGGCGGTATCGATGCGCGTTTCATAGCCGCGGTTGCGCAGGGTTTTTGCGAAACTGCGTGAAATCTTGAGCGCTTGCGGATACAGCACCGCGCGCGGATCGGGTGACCACCACAAGATGGGCTGACCCGCGGAGTACCAGGGAAAGATGCCGCGCCGATAGGCAGCCAGCAGGCGCGTGGGTGACAAGTCGCCACCCGCCGCGAGCAGTCCACTCGGTTCTTTGAGCGCGCGCTCGACCGGCGGAAAGGTCTCCGCCGCATCGTTCTCCGATATCCACACGATGGACCGTGTCATGAGGACATTCGCTTACGCGCTGTCGCGGTGGAACGGCAAGTGCTCGCGCGCAGCGCTCATATAGGAGTCTACCGCAGCCGCCTCCTCACGCAGATGAGAGTGAAGCGCGCGTCGAATCCGCGCATCCGCCAGCCAATGGGCCGACCAGGTACACGTGGGCTCGAATCCGCGTGCGATCTTGTGCTCACCCTGTGTGCCGGGCTCGAAATGCTGCAAGCCTTCGCGGATGCAGTAGTCGATGCCTTGGTAGTAGCACGTTTCGAAATGCAGGCTGTGATAGTCCCCGGACGATCCCCAATAGCGCCCGTAGAGCGTGTCGTTGCTGCGAAAGAAGATCGCGGCAGCGATGGGTTGTCCGTGCGAGCGCGCCATTACCACCATCAGCGACTCCGGCATGACGCGTGCGACGTTCTGCAGGAAGTCGGCGTTCAGATAGTGCTCGTGACCATGTGAGGCGAACGTACGTTCGGAGAATGCGAAGACCGTACGCCAGAGTTGCGGGCTCATCTCGGCTCCGCTGACCGTCTCCATCTGAATGCCGGCTTCGGTGACGCGGCGCCGCTCGCGCAACGCCTTCTTGCGTTTGTCGGCGCGAAACGTGGAGATGAAATCATCGAAGTTGCCATAGCCACGATTGCGCCAACGGAATTGACAGTCCTTGCGCAGCAGAAAGCCCGCTCGCTCGAGTGCCGCCAATTCGTGTTCGAGTGGAAACAGCACGTGAACCGAGGACAAGTCCTGCGCTTGTGCATGCGCGATCAAAGCGGCAGCAAGCTGGTCGCGCGTGCCATCGTCGACGGCCAGAAGTCGCGAGCCAGGCGCGGGCGTGAAGGGCACGGCTGAGACGAGCTTCGGGTAGTACTCCAAGCCCAAGCGGGCGTAGGCATTGGCCCAGCCCCAATCGAACACGAACTCGCCCCAGGAGTGCGGCTTGCGGTACAGCGGTACGGCGCCCATCACGGCGCCGTTCGCGTCGGTCAGCACCAGGTGTTGCGGTGTCCAACCGGTACTGCGATGCGCGCATCGATGATCTTCGAGTGCGGCCAGAAACTCATGACGGATGAAGGGATTCGAATCCGACAGCAGGGCATTCCATTGCACCGCGGAGATCGAGTTCATCGAGGAAACGACAGAGATCGTCATGGCGTCCAACCACAGCCCTGCATTCGGATTCCCTCCCGGCGCAATGGGGCCGCTCCTGCGCATCCACGCGCCCGCGCCATTCGTGCATCCCTGCACATCGGAGGGTCAGGGTGGGGACAAGCCGAGCGCAGGCGAGTCGAACACACTGGGGTTACCCGAGCTGTCCCTTGACCCAGGGACGCCAAACTCAATGCTCTTTCGCAAGCTCGAGGAATTTATCCGCATCGAGCGCCGCCATGCACCCCGTTCCCGCGGAGGTGATCGCTTGCCGGTACACATGGTCCGCCACATCGCCAGCCGCAAACACGCCCGGCACGCTCGTCGCCGTCGCCCCGCCGCTCGAGCCGGAGCGCACGATGATGTAGCCGTTCTTCATCTCCAGCTGTCCCTCGAACAGCTGCGTGTTCGGGGTATGGCCCACAGCGATGAATACGCCGGTGAGGTCAACGTCGCGCTTCACGCCGGTATTGACCTGCGCCACACGCAGACCTGTCACGCCACTTTCGTCGCCCAGCACTTCATCGACCTTGTGATCCCACAGGATCTTCACCTTGCCGTCCCGCTCCAGGTCGAAGAGCTTCTGCTGCATGATCCGCTCGGCGCGCAGCTTGTCGCGGCGGTGTATGAGCGTGACGTGTGAGGCAATGTTCGCCAGATACAGCGCTTCCTCCACTGCGGTGTTGCCCCCGCCCACCACGGCGACCTTCTGATTCTTGAAGAAGAAGCCGTCGCACGTCGCGCACGCCGATACGCCGCGACCGCGATAGTTCTGTTCCGACTCCAACCCCAGGTAGCGTGCCGTGGCGCCGGTCGCGATGATCAAGGCATCGCACGTATAGACGCCGAGATCGCCTTCGAGACGAAACGGCCGCTTGGACAAGTCGGCGCGGTTGATGTGATCGTTGATCACTTCCGTATTGAAGCGCTCCGCATGAGCGCGCATGCGCTCCATGAGCCGCGGTCCCGTGAGGCCATGAGGGTCGCCCGGCCAATTGTCCACCTCGGTCGTCGTCATCAATTGACCGCCTTCCTCCATGCCGGTGATGAGCACGGGGCTCAAGTTCGCGCGCGCGGCGTAGACGGCCGCGGAATAGCCGGCCGGTCCGGATCCCAGGATGATCAAGCGCACGTGACGGGGAGAGCTCATGTGACCTCAAAGAGTGATTGAACGCGGGCTCGGGCGATGAGCCAGGAACACGATGGTAGTGAATGCGGCAAGTGGCGGCAAAATAGACGCTTTCAATCGCTGCGATCGGGCGCCGCATCAGACGCACCCCTGCGCTTCCGATTGCTTGCATTTCCGCACCTCGTGCTGCGAAATACCGCCCATTAAGAAGACAGGCGCCTACGCGCCAGGCGATGGTCATTTGGCACAGACACGAACAGCCACCCGTCTCGGTCCCACGATTGTGCGCTCGCTGCGCGAGAGCGCGCTGTGGGTCTGTGGCGCCATTGCGGTCATCGTCTTCGCCGCGCTGGTGAGCTTCGACCGTAACGATCCCTCCTTTGCCACCACGGGGGAGAGCGGACATCTCAGCAACGCGATCGGCCCCTTTGGCGCACATCTGGCCGGTGTGCTCGTCTGGTTGTTCGGTGGCCCTGCGTTTCTCTTTCCTGTCCTGATCGGACTCGCGGGCTGGCTTCTCTACCGTGAGCAGAAAAAGAACCACGAAGCGCCCTCGCGCGCGACGCTGGCCTTTCGTGGCGCCGGCTTTCTGCTGACGCTGCTGACCAGCTGCGGTCTTGCGAGCCTCCATTTCGATGCCGACAGCTACCCGAATTCGGCGGGCGGCGTGCTGGGCACGATGGTCGGTGGCGGCCTCGAGGCAGCACTGAGCTTCCTTGGTGCCACGCTGTTGCTGTTGGCGTTGTGGCTTGCAGGCGTGTCGCTGTTCGCGGGGCTGTCGTGGATCACGATCATGGATCGCGTGGGTCGTGGGACATTGACGGGCTTCGAATGGCTCCGCGGCAAAATCGAGAACGCACGGGAGATTCGCGCGGGTCGCGAAGAGAAGGAAGCGCGCAGCGAAGTCATTCGCGAAGAGCAGAAGCGTGTCGCAAGCCGCCCGCCGCCGAAGATCGAGCCGGTGGCGCAGAAAGTCGAGAAGAGCGAGCGCGTCGAGAAGGAGAAGCAGGTGCCGTTGTTCGAGCGTCCTGCATCGAAGGAATTGCCGCAGCTCTCACTGTTGGACGATCCACCGCCGCACAAGCCGGGCTATTCGCCTGAGGCGCTGGAAGCCATGTCGCGGCTCGTCGAGCTCAAGCTCAAGGATTTCGGCGTGGATGCCGAAGTCGTCGAAGTCCATCCCGGCCCTGTCATCACGCGCTTCGAGTTGCGCCTGGCACCGGGTGTGAAGGTGAGCCAGATCAGCAATCTGTCGAAGGACCTGGCGCGCTCGCTGTCCACCATCAGCGTCCGCGTGGTCGAGGTCATCCCGGGCAAGTCCACTGTCGGCCTGGAAATCCCGAACGAGAAGCGCGAGCTCGTGACGCTCGGCGAGATCATCAAGTCGCGCACGTACGACGACATGGCCTCTTCGCTTGCGTTGGTGCTGGGCAAGGACATCAGCGGTGGCCCGGTCGTTGCGGATCTCGCGCGCATGCCACATTTGCTCGTCGGCGGTACCACGGGTTCCGGTAAGTCGACCGCCGTGAATGCCATGGTGCTGTCGTTGCTCTACAAGGCAACGGCCGAGCAGGTGCGCATGATCATGATCGATCCGAAGATGCTGGAGCTGTCGGTGTACGAGGGCATCCCGCATCTGCTGGCACCTGTCGTCACCGACATGAAGGAAGCGGCGAATGCGCTGCGCTGGTGTGTCGCTGAAATGGAGCGTCGCTATCAGCTCATGGCTGCGCTCGGCGTGCGCAATCTCGCGGGCTTCAACCGCAAGGTGAAGGAAGCCGAGGACGCGGGTACGCCGATCCGCGATCCGATCCTCACGAAACACCTCGGGCCCGACGCCAATCCCGAAGAGATTCCTTCACTCGACGAATTGCCGTTCGTCGTCGTCATCATCGACGAGCTCGCCGACCTCATGATGATCGTCGGCAAGAAGGTCGAGGAGTTGATCGCCCGTCTCGCGCAAAAAGCGCGCGCGTCCGGTATTCACTTGATTCTCGCGACGCAGCGTCCGTCCGTGGACGTCATCACAGGCTTGATCAAAGCGAACATTCCGACGCGCATCGCCTTCCAGGTGTCGGCGAAGGTCGACTCGCGCACGATTCTCGATCAGGGTGGCGCCGAGCAATTGCTGGGTCATGGCGACATGTTGTTCCTGCAACCCGGGACCTCCGTGCCTGTGCGTGTGCACGGGGCGTTCGTGTCCGATCAGGAAGTGCACCGCGTCGTCGGCGACCTGAAAGGTGCTTCGCCGCCGAACTATCTGCCGGAAATATTGGAAGGCCCGAGCGGTCCTCTACCGGGTATTCCCGGAGAGGCTGGCGAAGGCGGCGGGGAGGGAACCGATGGCGAACAGGACCCCTTATACGACGAGGCCGTACGCATCGTCGTCGAGAGCCGCAAGGCGTCGATCTCCGGTGTTCAGCGGCGCCTCAAGATCGGGTACAACCGCGCGGCACGCATGATCGAAACCATGGAAGCCGCCGGCCTCGTCGGCCCGTTGCAGAGCAACGGCTCGCGTGAGGTGTTGGCGCCCGCACCGGTCGAGGATTGAAGCGTGCGTTGATGCTCGATGGAAACTCTCGGTCGCGGAATCGATCTGAGGGTGGGCAATCCCGCTTCTGTAGTCATTTCCGTGTAACTCATGCAATTCACCCTGTTCTGTATGCGCCGACTGCTGTGGAGTCTGGGGCTGGTTTGTCTGGTTCCGATCGCGCATGCGGCCGCGGAGGATTCCGGTGCCACTCGGGTCGAACAGTTCCTGCAGGGGTTGCAGAGCTTCGAAGCGAGCTTCAATCAGCGCCTGACGGACAAGTCGGGCCGCGTTCTGGATGAATCGTCGGGTCGATTGGCCATCCAGCGTCCCAACCGCTTCCGGTGGGACTATGAGGCACCCGCTGAACAAGTGATCGTCGCCGACGGCAAGCGCATCTGGTTGTACGACCCCGAGCTCGAGCAAGTGACGGTGCGACGACTGGATGATTCGTTGTCCGCAACGCCAGCGATGCTCTTGAGCGGCGAGGGCAAGCTGCAGGACAACTTCAAGGTGACGGGCGTGAAGCGCGAGCACAACGTGGAATGGGTCACGCTCGAACCGGTGCGCGCCGATACAGACTTCAAATCCGTGACGTTGGGCTTCGTGGGGTCGGAGCTGCGTCACATGCAGCTTGCCGACAAGTTGAACCAGACCACCAGCCTCGAATTCGCCGACATGCACAGCAACATTGCTCTCGATCCACAGCGCTTCACGTTCACTCCACCGCCTGGCGCGGACGTGATCGGTGGCGACGCGCCCGCGGAGGCGGCACGATGACGTTGCCGCTGCGCTTCCGTCGTACATGGGTCGTGATCGGCTGGGCGCTGGTCGCGCTGGCGATCTATGGATCGCTCACCGGGAATGCCGTCGTGACGCACTCCTCGATCAACGACAAAGTCATGCATGCAGGCACCTACGCCACGTTGAGCCTGTGGTTCGCGGGCATCTATCCGCGGTCGCGGTATTTGCTCATCGCATTGGGACTCTTCAGCCTCGGCATTTCGATGGAGCTGTTGCAAGGAGTGATGCGCGAGGGTCGCATGAAGGATGTTCACGATGTCATGGCGAACACGCTGGGCATCGGCATCGGTCTTGCGGTCGCCACGTGGTGGCTCGGCGGCTGGGCCCAGCGCCTGGAGCGCTTGCTGACTCCCAAAGCGGAGATGTGAGCGCCATGGCGGTTGCGCCCGCGATCGACGCACGTCCGCTGGCCGATCGCATGCGGCCGGCGAGCATCGAAGAATTCGTTGGACAGGAACACCTGCTCGCACCGGGCAAACCGTTGCGCCGCATGCTCGAGGGCGGCCACCTTCATTCGATGATCTTCTGGGGTCCTCCCGGCTCGGGCAAGACGACGCTGGCTCGCCTGATCGCTGCCCGTTGTGAGGCCGAGTTCATCGCCTTGTCTGCCGTGATGGCAGGCGTCAAGGACATCCGCGCCGCAGTCGAGCAGGCACAGCAGACGCGCGCAAGCAGCGGTCGTCGCACGGTTCTGTTCCTGGACGAAGTGCACCGTTTCAACAAGGCGCAGCAGGATGCGTTCCTGCCGTGGGTGGAAGACGGCACATTGGTGTTCGTCGGTGCCACGACCGAGAACCCGTCGTTCGAGCTCAACAACGCTTTGTTATCGCGTGCCCGTGTGTACGTGCTGCGGGCTCTGCAGCCGGGCGACTCGATGCAATTGATCCAACGCGCGCTGAGCCTGCAGGACGGCACAACGGGCATCGACGAAGGAGCGCTGGAGTTGCTTGCTCGCGCCGCCGATGGCGATGGCCGTCGGGCGTTGAACATGCTGGAGCTCGCGCTGGATCTGGCAAGCGTCAAAGAGCCGCCGGTCATCGATGCGACCATCGCCGGCGAAGTGGCCGCTGGGGGCGTGCGTCGCTTCGATAAGCAGGGCGAAGCGTTCTACGATCAGATCTCGGCCTTGCACAAATCGGTACGCGGTAGCGACCCGGATGCAGCGCTGTACTGGTTGTGCCGCATGCTCGATGGCGGGTGCGATCCGCGGTATGTCGCGCGCCGCGTGCTGCGAATGGCCAGCGAGGATATCGGTAACGCGGACCCGCGGGCCCTGACGCTCGCACTCGAAGCCGCGGAAGTCTACGAGCGACTCGGATCACCGGAAGGGGAGCTTGCTCTCGCGCAAGCCGTCGTGTTCATGGCCTGTGCCGCCAAGAGCAATGCCGTGTATGCGGCCTTCAAGGAGGCCATGGCGGACGCCAAGTCCTCGGGCTCGTTGGACGTTCCGCTGCACTTACGCAATGCGCCGACGCGCCTGATGAAGCAGCTCGGTTACGGCAAGGACTATCGCTACGCGCACGATGAGCCCGATGCCTATGCGGCCGGCGAGAAGTACCTGCCCGAAGAGCTCGAAGGCCGTCAGTATTACAGGCCGGTGCCGCGAGGGCTGGAGATCAAAATCGCCGAGGCTCTGGCCAAGCGGAAGGGAAGGAATGGCGGTTAGCGGTTGGTCAGAAGCGCTTCGCAGGGCGGGTTCTGTCTTAAACTAACCGCCAACCGCCAACCGCCAACCGCCAACCGCGTTCTTTCACCCATGCTCGATCCCAAACTCCTCCGTTCCGATCCCGCCGCTGTCGCTGCCAATCTCGCGCGCCGCGGTTTCACGCTCGACACCGCTCAGCTCCAGACGCTGGAAGAAGCGCGCAAGCGTTGGCAGGTGAAAGCGGACGAGCTGCGCAGCGAACGCAACAATCACGCGAAGACCGTGGGCAAGGCCAAAGCACAGGGACAGGACATCGCGCCGCTTCTCAAGCAGGTCGAGAACCTTGGCTTGGAGTTGGAGAAGGCGGAAGCGGAGCTCACGGCCGCGCAGCAGCAGCTCGACCAGTTGAGCTTGGGCCTGCCCAATCTCGTGCACGAGAGCGTGCCGGATGGCGGAGACGAAACGGCGAATGTTGAAGTCCGTCGTTGGGGCGAGCCGCGGCAGTTCTCGTTCACACCGCGCGATCACGTCGACATCGGCGAGCGGCTCGGTCAGATGGACTTCGCCGCCGCGGGCAAGATCTCAGGTGCACGCTTCGTCGTCTTGGGTGGTGGGCTGGCTCATCTGCATCGCGCGCTGACGCAATTCATGCTGGATCTGCACACCCGCGAGCATGGCTATCGCGAAATGTACGTGCCCTATCTCGTGAGCCCCGAGACGATGAAGGGCACCGGTCAGCTCCCCAAGTTCGAAGGAGATTTCTTCGCGGTCAAAGGCGAACCAGCGCTGCTGCTGATTCCCACCGCCGAAGTGCCGCTGACGAACACCGTTCGCGATGAGATCCTGGAAGCGGCGCAGTTGCCGCTGAAGCTGACGGCACACACCCCCTGCTTTCGTTCGGAGGCGGGCTCCTACGGCAAGGACACCCGCGGCATGATCCGCCAGCACCAGTTCGAGAAGGTGGAGCTCGTGCACATCGCGCGGCCGCAGGACTCTTACGCCGCTCATGAAGAGCTCACGCGCAATGCCGAGGAGGTGTTGAAGCGCCTGGAGCTGCCGTATCGCACGATGCTTCTGTGCGCCGGCGACATGGGTTTCGGCGCAACGAAGACCTACGACCTGGAAGTGTGGCTGCCGGCGCAGAACAAGTATCGCGAGATCTCCTCCTGCTCGAACTGCGAGGCATTCCAGGCCCGTCGGATGCAGGCTCGCTGGCGCAACCCAGAGACCGGCAAACCCGAGCCGGTGCATACGCTCAACGGTTCGGGCGTCGCGGTCGGACGTGCGCTGGTGGCGGTGCTCGAGAACTATCAGCAGGAAGACGGCAGCGTCACGGTGCCGACAGTGCTGCGCCCCTACATGGGCGGTATCGAGAAGATCACGCCGTAAATAAAAAAGGCGCTGCCAATGTTCGGCAGCGCCTCGTTCATCGTGCGCAGCAGCGCTTAGCGGTTGGACGCAGCGCCCAACAGCCGCAGCAAGCTCAGGAACATGTTGTAGAGACTGACGTACAACGTCACCGTCGCGCGGATGTAGTTCGTTTCTCCACCGTTCACGATCTCGCTCGTCTGGTACAGGATGATTCCGCCGCTCACCAGCAAAAACAGGCCCGAAGCGACGAGCGACAACGTCGGCATAGGGTAGTGAAAGAAGGCGCTGGAGATCACCGCGATCATCGCGAGAGCGAAGGCACCGATGGCGCCGATCGCGAGGAAACCGCCCATGAAGCTGAAGTCACGCTTGGTCGTGACCACGTAGGCGGAGAGTCCGAGGAAGGCAACCGCCGTCGTGCCGAGCGCCGTCATGACGATCTGCCCACCATTCGGGAGCATCGTCAGATAGGCGTTGAGGATCGGACCCAGCGTGAGACCGAGAAAGCCGGTCAACGCAAACGTCCACAGGACGCCCCACGCGCTGTCCTGCGTCTTGGTGACTGCAAAGAGCAAACCGAAGTACACCAGCAGCGTGAGCAGGCCGAAGTACGGCACATTCAGCGCCATCGACACACCCGCCATGACCGCGCTGAAGGCCAACGTCGCGCCCAGCAGCAGATAGGTGTTGCGCAACACCTTGTTGGTGCTCAGCGCGGACTCTCTGCGTCCTACGACGACTTGACTTGGAAACCGATCCATAACACCTCTCCAGGTAATGACTCGCGTGTTAGACCTAACGCCCCAGACGAAGTTTTGGGGCCGGGCTTCCGGAATTCTACCCGGACCCGGGTGCCAGCACCGATGTTGATTGCTTGAGGCTCTTCACCAAAACGGTAACAATCGCGCGCCGTTCGTCCCGGCCCAGCGCCGGCGGGATTTCACCGACGCATTACGTCTGGGGGAGAGCCCGTAGCCAATTGGCATAGAGAGCTCCTGTGGAAGGGTGGCGGAGCGGTTGAACGCACCGGTCTTGAAAACCGGCATCAGAGCAATCTGATCGTGGGTTCGAATCCCACCCCTTCCGCCAAAATACAAGCACTTACACAGCTCGACTACAATCCGCAGCGTGAGTTAACCACAACCGAAAGCCCCTACCGCCTTTGGAGCTTTCGCCAACCAGGACAATGGCACGGTAAGCCGAATGTAAGCGACGGTTTGGAGGACCAACGCATGTCAAGGAAGAAAATTCGGGAGTTCGCGGCGGCCTTGAAGATTCCATTTCTGGTGCACTTCACCCGTGTCGTAAACCTGCCATCAATCATGAAACATGGCCTATACCCAATAGGTCGCGTTCGCGAAGTGGGCGCGGAGCCGGAAGTCAACGATCAGCTGCGTCTTGATGGGTATCTTGATGGCACTTCCTTGTCGATTGCGTTCCCGAACAACCCTATGTTGTTTAAATATCGAAAGGAGAACGAGGGCACGGCATGGGTGGTTCTCGCGCTCCATCCTTCTATTCTGTGGACAAAGGATTGCGCGTTTTGTATGCACAACGCTGCTGATGGAAAAATCAGCTCTCAGGATCTCGCTTCGTTGAAAACAGTGGACGCGCTTGCTGGAATGTTTGGCGAGATTGAAGGCATGGCCTCACGGAAGGAACAAAAGCTTAAGACCTACGATCCGACTGACGTCCAGGCGGAAGTACTAGTTTTCGATATGATTGAGTCAAAATATGTCGTCGGGGCAGCCTTCGAGACGAAAGCGACTAAGGACGAATACTCGGCAGTGCTAGGAGAGCGGAAAATCGTTGTACATGGGACGAGTAAGGGCTTTTTTGGGTCTCGTGGTTACAGCCGGAAATACAGGTAGAGATCACCCGTGGCCGCGAGACCAATTTTCATCCCAGCCAATGAAGG
>DATELY010000294.1:0-14262 GCA_035276085.1 Steroidobacteraceae bacterium
GCATGCGCCGCGCCAGGAATGCCTTCGCACGGCCATGCCCCTGCGCATGGTCGAGCAGGTACGCGCCCGCGACCGGCGCCAGCATGAAATCGTCGTCGATCATGTTGTAGTCGTAGATGGGTGCATCGCTCACCGCATCGCCTTGTCTGCGATGGCGCAAGAGCGCGAACTCGCCAATGTCTTCTTCGTGTGCAACTTCTCCGTTTGCAGCAAGCCGCTGCAAAACCGACACGAGTCCACGTTCGAGCGCTTCCGGCTGCAACGCCGGCATCAGCAGGCGCAGCGACATCAACGTGTCGCGGCCGAAGTAAGTGTTGAAACGCCACGAACCTCCGAGGAACTTCTCTTCATAGCTCAGGAAGCTCAACGCTTGCCGGCTGCGGGGATCGTCGTTGGCGCGCGCGTTGAGCAGGTGGTTGCTGCCGAGCGGTGTGAGCGGCGTTTCTCCCGTCAATGCCGTGATCCGAAGATGCAACGTCTCACCGATGCGAGACGCCGACAGCGTCAATGGCGTGCCCTGTCCGCCGTGGATCGCGCCGTTCTCCACCGTGATCGACAGCGCGTAACCCGCGGCGCCATCGAGTCGCGGCCGCGCCCATTCCACGGTGTTGCCGATGACCTTCGGGAAGCTCTTGACCTCCGACGGATAGGTGCCGTTGATTTGATAGTCGCGCAACACTCGCACGCTGCTGAGCAAGGCATCGCGCACAACCAAGCGCGCATCGACTGAAGCCTCCGCGACGATCCCATGCAACATTCGGCCGCGAGCGTCCAATCGGCTGACACCGCTGATAGTGCGCAGCGTCCAATGCACTTGGCTCTGTGTGGTTTCGAACCAGGTGCCGACGCCACTGTTACCGGCGGGAAACGCGACCAATAGCCGCGGCTGCGTGCCAGCACTCAGCACCAGATGCGCCGCGACGCGTCCTTGCTGATAGAAGGCGTTGAGGACGCGGCCCTCCGTGATCCGAAATTGCAACGGAGCTTCCGGTGCCGTGGCTTCCGTGCGTTCGAGTGCCACTGCGCTCACGGCAGCAGCGAAGAAGAAAACCAGCGACGACCAGCCTATGCAGGCGAGCCCTCGGAGCGCCGGTGGATGCAACTTAAACACTCACGACTACCACTGATGTATCGCCTCGGACCCGTGGCGCGCCTACGTAGAATAGACCTCACGATGGACACGATGAAGCCGCTGCTTGAAGGCGGCACGACCGGAGGAAGTGGCGCGCCAGGACAGGAGGCGGATATGCGGTAAAGGGCAGTGGCAAACACAGGCGCCCCCACCCTCACCCTCTGATGTGCAGGACGCACGAATGGCGCGGGCGCAGGGATGCGCAGGAGCGGCCCCCGCTGTCGCAGGGGAGGGGACGGAAGGCGGTCTGGTTTCAGTTGTTACAGTCCATTAGTTGAAACAAGTCAGTCACCAAAGTTCCCGCCTCACCCGCGTTCCAGCTGGAACGTCCCCGCTCGCCTTTCCCTTCCTCGCACCTCCACTCTGGCCAGCGCGATACCCGCAGCCCAGATGCGACTTTCCTGATAATTCTCCAGCTGTACGACGCAACAACCATCAGGCTCTCTTGCCGTAATCGTCGTGCCAGTTCCACCACTTGTACGGTGGGGTCTGTGGGTAGCCCTGCGGCGAGTCCTCCCATTCCTCCTGGCGTCCGAGCGCAGTGAGGTCGAGGTAGTTCCAGGTGCTGCCCATCTGCTCGTCACCGCGGTTGTTGATGAAGTAGGTGCGGAACACCTTGTCGCCGTTGCGGATGAACGTGTTTGTGCCGTGCCACTCGTGTACGCCGAAGTCGGTGTCGAAGCTGTCTTTGATCGTGTACCACGGCATCTTCCATCCCATGCGTGCCTTGAGACGCTCGATGTCTGCTTGCGGCGCGCGGGAAGCGAACGCGAGCGTGGTATTGCGTGCGTTCAGATGGGCCACGTCGGCGACCTGGTCGGCGACGAAGGAGCAGCCGACGCAGGCATGTTCGGGCCAGCCGTGCACGCCAGGCTCGAAGAAGGCGCGATAGAGAATCAGCTGACGGCGCCCGTCGAACAGGTCGAGCAGATTCACCTTGCCCTTGGGACCGTCGAACTCGTACTGCTTCTCCACCGCCAGCCACGGCATCCGCCGCCGCTCTGCAGCCAGCTCATCACGAGCGCGGGTCAACGCCTTCTCCTTCGCGAGCAGCTGGCAGCGCGCCGCTTCCCACGCCTGCTGCGACACGATCGGGGGTGTGTTCGTCGGGAGATGCTTGCTCGGATGAGTCATGTCTCACTCCTTCAGTCAAAACAGGCGGCCGTCATGGTGATGATGACGGAAGCCTCGCGTTGTTCCATCGTCGCGCGCACGGTGTAGCACGATCGCGACGTCACCCACATTCGCGCGACCCGTCGGCAGATGGCTGTCCGTCCATCGCGCTAGACATGAATCGTTCACGCACACCATCGCCGTCGTTGCGCGATGCGGTTCAGCCCCTGCCGGTGCCCAGGTCGTCCGAGTACCCGGCCTTCAAACGTGCCCACTGGGAGGTGGGACGTCCATCGGTCCGCATGCGGTGCTTACCTTCCCACCATTGTGGCCAGCCGGTGGGTGAGTCTTCCCACTTCTCCTGCCGCCCGTAGACGGTCAAGTCCAGCAACCGGTAGTTGTTGTCCATCGCCTCGACGCCGCGCATCGTCGTCCAGTAGGTCTCGAAGACAGTGGACCCCTGTCGCAGGTAGCAAACGAGATGCATCATGCCGATCCGGCGTCCGACCAAGAGCGTTTCGAGCGAATCCTTGGCCGAGTACCACGGCATCTCCCAGCCCATGAAGTCGCGATAACGAACGCTCGCTTCGTACGGGCCTTGGCAGAGCGTAGCGTAGGTGACGTCACGGCAATGCAGGTGGGACAGCTCGCGGACTTGCGACGTAAAGAACGTGCACCCCTCGCACTGCTCCGCCGCGGAGTGGCCGGTGTGCCACATGAAGTAGTAGGCGATGAGTATCCGGCGTCCCTCAAATGCGTCCAGCAGTGTCACCGTCCCCCGTTCGCCAATGAGCGGTGTGGCACCGTCGACCTCGACCATGGGAAGCCGTCGGCGAGCGGCTGCAATGGCGTCGCCTTCTCTCGTGTGAGCCTTCTCTCGCAGCCGCAATGCGTCCAGCTCCGCCTGGAAGGTGCTCCGATCGACGATGTCAGGGGCTCCAAGCTCATCTCTGTTGAGGTCTTTCATCGTTCTCTCCGTTACATTGCTCGCCGGTGTTCCCAGGCAAAACGCTGGTCATCGCGTTTCGCTCCCGACGTGTTACGCGAGGCCGCCAATGACCGACACAGGGTGCGAGTACGCGCCGTCGGAGACAGACTAACTTCCGCTCGCGAGCAGCGAGAGTGACAACTGTGACGCGATTCGGACGCAATCAACCATCACGGATTCAATTGGAGTGAGCACGATGGCAGGAAAGACCTCCACCCAGTCGGCGAAGGTCGCAAAGAACGCCGCCAAACCGGTCGCTGCAAAGCCGACCCTCCTCTCGGGCGGCAACCCGCAGATTGCGAAGGGCTACGGCGACGCTCCCGTACAAGCCTACATCGCGGCCATGCCGGGCTGGAAACGCGACGTTGGGCGCCGGCTCGACGCGCTCATCGTGCGCACCCTCCCCGACGTGTACAAAGCGGTAAAATGGAACACGCCCCTCTATGGCATCGAGGGCGAAGGCTGGTTCCTCAGCTACCATTGCTTCACGAACTACGTGAAGGTGGCTTTCTTCCGCGGCACATCGCTGCGTCCCGTCCCTCCCGGTGAGTCGAAGCAAAAAGACGTGCGCTACCTCGACATCCACGAGGACGACCCGCTCGACGAAGCTCGGTTCGCCGCTTGGGTGAAGCAAGCCAGCCAATTACCCGGCGAACGAATGTGAGCGACCAGCCCATGAAGAAAGCGACAACGACCGCGAAGAAGAAGAGCGGCGCAAAGGAAGGAAAGACGGGAGACGCTCCCTCTCAGCTGATCGATGCGAGAATCAAGGAGCTGAGTGATTGGCGGGGCGAGATGCTCGCTCGGGTCCGAGCCCTCATCAGGCAAGCCGACCCCGAAGTCGTCGAAGAGTGGAAGTGGAGAGGCGTTCCAGTGTGGTCGCACACCGGAATCCTCTGCACGGGTGAGACATACAAGAACGTCGTGAAGATGACCTTCGCCAAGGGCGCCTCGCTGGACGACCCATCACACCTCTTCAACTCCAGCCTCGAAGGCAACACCCGGCGTGCCATCGACCTCCACGAAGGCGACAAGATCGATGAGAAGGCATTGAAGGCGCTCGTTCGCGCCGCGGTGGCACTGAACACGTCGCGAGCTGTTGCTCGGCCTCTCCGCACTCAGAAGCGAACAAAGAGCGTTTGAGGAGCGTCGTGAAACCGGGCCTCGCAGTCGCTTCTGGTTTGTAGATCCGCAGTCAGTATTCGAAAGCGAAAGCGCCATGGGAGTCCGAAACCACCGCCGCTGCGCTCCATCTAAGGAAACGGTTGCTCGATAGCGGTTCATGCGTCCCTTTCCCTGCGAAGCGGGGGCCGCTCCTGCGCATCCATGCGCCCGCGCCATTCGTGCGTCCCTGCACATCAGAAGGACAGGATGGGGGCACTTCCGCTGTACTCCCTCCTTTCCGCTAAGCTGGCCGCCTATCGAGCACACAACATGTGGGTACGCCCATGGAAGCTCCCCTGACCCCGCTTGAATTCGCGCGTCGCGCCCGTCGCCTGTACGCGCATCGCGAAGCAGTCGTCGATGGCGATCGGCGGATGACGTATGCGCAGTTCTTCGAGCGCTGCGATCGCTGGTCCGCCGCGCTGCAAAAGAAAGGCGTGCGACACGGCGATCGAGTGGCGGTGATCGCGCCGAACACCCACGCGATGCTCGAGCAGTTCTATGCAGTACCGCAGTTGGGTGGCGTGGTCGTGCCGCTCAACTACCGGCTCACCGCCGATGATTTCGCGTACATGATCCAGCACAGCGGCTCCCGCGTGGTCTGCGTGCACTCCGACTACCTCGACACTGTCGATGGCATTCGCGAACGGCTGAACGGCGTCGAACACTTCGTCGCGCTCGAAGGCTCGCGGGCTGGATGGCTGAACTACGAATCCCTCCTCGCCGATGCAACGCCCGAGTTCACCCGTCCGGATATCGCAGAGAACGATCTGCTCGCCATCAACTACACGAGCGGCACCACCTCGCGCCCCAAGGGCGTGATGATCACGCACCGCAATGCCTGGGTGAACGCCGTCGGAACGCTGGTGCATCACCCGATGACACAAGCCGATCGTTACCTGTGGACGCTGCCGATGTTCCACGCGAACGGCTGGACCTTCGTGTGGATCGTCACCGCCGTGGGCGGCACGCATGTCTGCCTGCGCAAGGTGGATGCATCTTCCGTGTACGCGAACGTGGCGCAGGAGCGCATCACCACACTGTGCGCGGCACCCACCGTCCTGATCACGATCGCGAACGGCCCCGAGGACCAACGTCGCCACTTGCCCACAGGCGTGCGAGTACTCACCGCAGGTGCACCACCCGCCGCCGCCACGATCGAGCGAGTCGAAGGCGAACTCGGCTGGCACATCACCCAGGTGTACGGACTCACAGAAACAGCCCCCTTCATCTCCATCTGCGAAGCACGACCGCAAGACGCCGACGCCACACCCGCGGAACGCGCGAACCTCAAAGCGCGCCAAGGCGTCGAGCTGATCACCTCCGGCGAGCTTCGCGTCGTCGACGAATCAGGCATCGACGTCCCCAACGATGGCACGACGCTCGGCGAGATCGTCGCGCGCGGCAACGTCATCATGCAGGGCTACTACAACGACCCCGACGCCACCGCCGCCGCCATCCGCAACGGCTGGTTCCACACCGGCGACGCCGCCGTCATGCACCCCGACGGCTACATCGAAGTCCGCGACCGCTACAAAGACGTCATCATCAGCGGCGGCGAAAACATCTCCTCCATCGAAGTCGAAGGCGCCCTGCTCCGCCACCCCGCCGTCCTCGAAGCCGCCGTCGTCGGCATGCCTCACGAAAAATGGGGCGAAGCACCGCACGCCTTCATCGTTCTGCGCGCTGGCGCAACCGTTGATGAAAAGGAACTGCGAGCGTTCTGTCGCAGCCACCTCGCGCACTTCAAGACGCCGCAGAAGTTCGAGTTCGTCGCGGAGTTGCCGAAGACGGCGACGGGGAAGATTCAGAAGTTTGTGTTGAGGAAGGGACGAAGTGGGATTTCGAGGCAGTGAGGGCGTGCGTGTCGCACCCGGATGGCTCTGCAGCTTGGGGGCAAGGCCCTGATCGCGGTGAGCCTGAGCGAAGAGGGGCTGCTGGCATTGAGAGCTCACGGCAATGAATCGGCGAATTGGCCCGCTATGAGCGATTCCGTGTGTTCAATATAGCGACGGCATGACCCAATTTATGGTCAATATGGCGACATGATTTATTTTAATGTTCAATATAGCGACAAATATGCACTCATATGCATAAAATTGCGACACCCAGAGGCATCCAGTGCCTCATGCACGGAGAATCGCGACAGTGGCGCTCAAGGTGGCCAGCGACAAAACGGAAGCTCGACGCCTCCAGAGGTTGGCCGAACAGGGCCAGCTCCGGCGCATCCATTCCAGGATCTACACAACCGATCTCGACAGCCCCCTGGAGGCTGCCACTCGCAGACACCTCAACGAGATCTGTGCGCTCATCATGCCGGGCTGCATCGTGTCTCATCGCTCGGCGTTCGAGCACCGGCCGACGGCGGGCGGCCAGTACTTCCTGACGGGGCCGTATCGGCGTGATGTGCAACTGCCCGGTGTAAAGCTGCGCTTCGCGCAAGGCCCGGGACCAACCGACTCCGACATCAAACTGCCATTCCCCGGTGAGGACGCGTTCATTTCGAGTCAAGCTCGAGCGCTCTTGGAGAACCTCACATTCAGTCGCGGCAATCCAGCTGAAAGGCGAACCCTCGGCACAGCCCTCGTCGAGGAGTGGCTCGAGCGATTGATCAGTCGCGACATCGGCAATGAAGTCAACAAGCTTCGCGACACGGCTCGGTCGTTGGCGGAGCCGCTCGGTCTCGTTGAAGAGTGCAAGAAACTCGATGCGATGATCGGTGCGCTGCTCGGCACACGCTCTGCCAAGCTGGTCACGCCCGCCGCGATCGCTCGTGCCGCGCGTCGCCCCTACGACGACGATCGACTCAAATTGTTCGAATCGCTCGCCGCAGAGCTCCAGCAGAATCCGTTGCTGGTGCCGCCTGCCGATCCGAATGCAGATTCAGAGCTGCAGGCCTTCATCGAAACGTATTTTTCGAATTTCATCGAGGGGACGGAATTCGACATCGAAGTGGCCCATGACATCGTGATCCAAGGCCGGCCGATCGAGTATCGCGAAGACGATTCGCACGACATCCTGGGTACGTATCGCGCCATCTTGAATTCGAAGCGAGATCCAAGCATTCCCCAAACTGCCGAAGCGTTCGTCGCACAGATCAAAGACTGGAACAGGCGGGTCATCGAATCGCGCAGAGAAAAGGCCCCAGGGAAATTCAAGACGGAGCTCAATCGCGCGGGACAAACCGTCTTCGTCCATCCCGAGAAAGTGCTCGGTACTCTCATCAAGGGATACGAGATCATCATGGCTGCCGCCACGCCGGCCAATCGTTCGGCGCTCGCGATGTTCATCATCGCCGAAGTGCACCCATTCAGCGATGGGAATGGCCGCACGGCACGCATCGCGATGAACCACTTCCTGACGAATGCCGACCTCACCCGGATCATCATTCCGACCATCTTCCGTGACGATTACATCGGCGCACTGAAGGCGATGTCGAACAATCATCCGCTGCCGTTGCCGCGGATGCTCACCTACGCCAGCAGATTCAGCCGTTGGCTCGACATGAGCTCGAAAGCGAATTGCTTCGAGGCGCTCCAGCGATCGAACGCGATGCAGGAGGACCAGAAGCAGTTCCGGCTGAGTTTTGACGATTCGAGCTTGTACCTTATGAGCTTGCCTCTTGATCCTATCTCTGGCTGACGGCGATCCGGCGCGGTGTCAGGTTTGCATATTTGCATAAGCGGTGTCAGGCCCGGTGTCAGGTTTGCATATTTGCGTAAGCGTTGAAGAGAAGGAACTGCGAGCGTTCTGTCGCAGCGACGGGAGAGAGTGATATGGGGTGGGTCGTTGGATTGAGGTGAGCGTCCGCTAACGGCCAAAGCGGACATGGACGTAAGTTCTTCCGCTTTCACGTATGGACATCTGAACAGAGACTTCCAAACTGCGGCAAGCCATGCGCAAGGCGCGCTCGCGCAAGCTGCTCCAGGCATTCCTGGATGCTCTGGACCTGACCACCTGCGATGTTCCCGGATTCTCGCTGTTCGACTCAGCGTTCGCGCCCTATTGAGCCCACGCGTCCTTGTCGCCGCCCTGAACGCGACCCAACCCCAAGGAGTCCCTCATGAGCAGTACTCAGGTTCGCAGCGAAACTGCAGTGAAGCCGCCATTAGCGCAGAGAGTCGACCTGAAGCTCGAGGTCGTCGTCATTCCTGTCTCCGACGTCGATCGCGCCAAACGATTTTACGGCGACCTCGGCTGGAGGCTCGACGCCGACTTCGCCGTCGGTGACGAGTTCCGCGTGGTGCAGTACACGCCTCCGGGCTCGCCGTGCTCGATCCATTTCGGCAAGGGGATCACCTCGACCGCGCCCGGCTCGGCGCAGGGATTCTATCTCGTCGTAACCGACATCGCGGCAGCGCGCACCGAGCTCGTCGATCGAGGAGTCGAGGTGAGCGAGGTATTCCACCGCGCCGGTCCAGGCAAGCCGCCAGAAAGCGGCCCGGATCCCGAGCGACACAGTTACGGGTCGTTCGCCACGTTCAGCGATCCGGACGGCAACCGATGGCTCCTTCAGGAAGTCACCGCGCGGTTGCCCGGGCGCGTGGAGGCGGACGACACGACATTTACCTCGACAAATGAGCTCGCGAGCGCACTCCGCCGTGCCGAAGCTGCGCACGGCGAGCATGAGAAACGCACCGGCCAGCGAGATGCGGATTGGCCCAGCTGGTACGCCGAGTACATGATTTCTGAGCAGGCGGGCAAGCCGCTGCCGTCATGAGCGGGCTGTGCGGGTGACACTGAAATGGGTTTTCACGATCAAAGAGCGATCGTGCAGAGCTCAGGCGTCGGTCGGTGGTTGAGCAGCACCTTGCGCCACTTTCGCTGATCGAGGTCGTGGATCCCGAAGGCGCCCCCCCCTGACCACACCGACCGTGACGTTCACATCGCCGCGCAAACCGGGCAAATACGCTCGTCCAGCACAGTTCCGAAAGGATCAGCCATGGAACGCAACAGCAAGCTCACGATTGCGATAGCCACGGCAGTGCTCACCGTCCTCGGCGGCACGGCCGTTTACGCGCAGGACAAGTACTCGCTGAAATCGCCGAGCGGAATCTCTTTCTCCGACTTCAAGGGATATGAGGACTGGGCGGTGGTGTCTTCCGCCCGGACCGACGAAGTGCTCAAGGTGATCGTCGCCAATCCGACCATGATCAAGGCGTACAAGGCCGGCGTTCCGGGCAACGGCCAGCCTTTCCCGGATGGCTCCAGGATCGTGAAGCTCCAGTGGAAGCCGAAGAAGAGCACGGAGGCTCCCTTCGTCGTGGATGTGCCGGACGTCTTCACGCAGGCTTTCGTCATTGAAAAGGACAGCAAGAGATTTCCGAATAGCGGCGGATGGGGATACGCGCTGTTCAACTACGATGCGGCATCCGACAAGTTCACGGTCGATCCCACCGGCGTCTCTGACTGCGGACACGCGTGCCATGTGAAAGTGAAGGCGAAGGACCACATCTTCCACGCGTACCAGAAGCGTTGAACCACGCGTGCCGCAACGCGAAGTACACCGCGGAGCTCAACCGGCCCTTCACCGCGGAAGCGCGTGACCCAGGCGCATCGCAAGCAGCTGGCGCAGGCTCACGGTGTGCTCACCTAAGAGGATGTATATGAAAGCGGCTCGCATCATCGCTGTATCCGTGCTCGCCGTCGGATGCGGTTTGGCGCTGCACCTTGCATCAGCGCAACAGCAGGGAGTTACGCGCACCGAGCTTCAACGACACGATCTCAGTGTGCCCGGACGCGAGGTGCTCCAGGTGCGCGTCGATCTTGACCAGGGAGTGACGTTCCCCATGCACTCGCATCCTGGCGAAGAAATCATCTACGTGCTCGAAGGCGTGTGGGAGTATCAGGTCGAGGGCAAGGGGGCGATGACGCTCAAGGCCGGCGACGTCCTGTTCATCCCGGCTGGAGTGAAGCATGGGGCGAAAAACGTCGGCAGCGGCAAGGGCTCTGAGCTCGCGACGTATATCGTCGAGAAGGGGAAGCCGCTTGTAGTCCTGGCCAAGTGAGCATCGAGTTCAGTGCAAAAAAGGGGACGTGCAAATATGCAAACCTGACACCAACGCAACTATGCAAACCCGACACCCGTATCACGGTACCTTGCCCGTAAAAACCGCCAATTGATCCTCGAACGCCCGCTTGTACGCGGGCCGCGCTTCGCCACGGGCGACATAGGCGGAGAGGTTCGGATAGTTCTCCACTAGACCCGATCCGTTCAACCTGCGCAGCACCGTCACCATCAGTAGGTCACCGGCGCTGAACGCACCGTCGAGCCAGTCTGCACGCCCGAGCCGACTGGAAAGCTCGCCCAGCCGTACACGGACACGATCCTCGAGGAAGCCCAAGCGCTCCTCATGCCAGCTTTTGTCGTGCTCGAAGAGCACCGCCATTGAGCGTTCGACAATCGGCGGCTCCACCGTATTGAGCGCGGCAAACATCCATGCGATCGCGCGCGCCCGGGCATTCGCATCCTCTGGCAGTAGCCCCGCATGGCGCTCCGCGATGTGGAATATGATCGCCCCCGACTCGAAGAGCGTGAGATCGCCTTCTTCGTAGGTCGGAATCTGACCGAAAGGATGCAGCCTACGATGCGCGGGTTCCTTCATCTCACTGAACGAGAGAAGTCGAACCTCGTAAGGCTGGCCCACTTCTTCAAGTGCCCAGCGAACGCGCATGTCACGCGCGAGTCCCCTGCCGCGATCGGGCGACCGTTCAAAAGCCGTGATGGTGGGAATCATCGGAATGCTCCTGGTGATTGCATAACTTCATCGTGGGTCATGTCGTTGCTCGCCGCGAGCCTGTTCCCGCCAGACTGTGTTGACCGAGCGTTACGATCGACAGAGCGGCTGTAGCCGCGACAACCGAAAACCAGAAGGCGTTGCGCGCACCGAACGCGTCCACCACCCACCCGGCCACGAATGCGCCCAACGCCATGCCGATGCCGATACCGGTGCCCACCCAAGTGATTCCTTCGGTCAGGACCATCGGCGGGACGCGTCGCTCGACCAGGCCAAACGCGGTGATGAATGTCGGTGAGACGGCGATACCGCTCAGGCAGATGGTGAACGCCAACAATGGCACTGTGTCAGCGATCAGCAATGGCAAGGTCGTGATCAGCAACGTGCCGATCGCGACGAGCAGTTGCAGATGGAGCGGTGCGCTGAGCTTCAAGCTACCAATGACAATGCCGACGATGAAAGAGCCCAACGCATAGACGCCGATGATGAAGGTCGCGGCGTCCGCGTTTCCCATCTCGCGTGTCAGGGCGACGACGGTGATCTCCGCGGTCGCGAAGATGGCGCCGACGAACACCATGGCGAGCGTGAGCAATTGAACCGGGCGCAGCAGGATCGCTGAGCTTCCTGACAAGTGCTCGCTCTCACGAATCGGCGGCTCGGTTCCGCGTTGCAAGACGAAGGCGGTGGTTCCCAACCCCAACAGAACCGTCGAGGCAAGCACACCTGCTTCCGCGAACAGCGCCACGCTCAGCCCGACCGACACGGACGCACCTGCAATGTACACCAGCTCGTCTGCAGCAGATTCGAATGCGAATGCGGTGTTGAGCTCCGGCCGCTCCCGGAACAGCTCGGTCCACCGCGCCCTCACCATTGCCGACACACTCGGCATCAACGCGGCGAAGAGCGCGCTCATGAATAGCGTCCAGGAAGGCCATCGCAGGCGCACCGCGATCATCAGCAAGGCGAATGCCGCGACCGCGATCGCCGTCGTTGCGATGAGCAGACGGAACTGTCCCAACCGATCGACGAGACGTGAGATCTGAGGCGCGGCCATTGCGTTCGCGAGCGTGAATGTTGCGGCCACTGCACCGGCCAGCCAGTACTCGCCGCGACTCTGCGAAAGCATGGTGACGATGCCGATCGGCGCCATGGCGACGGGCAGTCGAGCCACGAAAGCAGCGCTTGCGAAACCTTTCGCGCCAGGTGCTGCGAAGATGCCTTTGTAGGGATTGCTCACATCGAGGTCTCATGTGGGTGACCGTCAGAATCAAACCGATCGAGGCGGCTTACTGACGTGCGCTAATCTTCGCCTCCAATCGATGTCTGAAAGACGCATGAGCACGGCCTAAGGCGACAAGGCAAGCGAGTTTTCGCCTTTGAACCCGCGAGAGCGATGGCTGTCGGATTTCGCGTTGCTGGTTCGTCCTAGTTCCGACAGGTTCGCTCAACTGACGAATGAATGGAGACAGACGATGGCCAAAAACGTGATTTGTCTATGGTATGACGGCACAGCAGAAGAAGCTGCCAGGTTCTACGCCCGGACTTTTCCGGACAGCGCCGTGACAGCGGTCCACCGTGCCCCCGGCGACTATCCGGATGGCAAGCAGGGGCAGGTGCTCACGGTCGAATTTACGGTGGTGGGCGTGTCCTGCCTCGGCCTGAATGGCGGCCCAGCTTTCAAGCACAGCGAAGCCTTTTCATTTCAGATCGTCACCGAGAACCAGGCGGAGACCGATCGCTACTGGAATGCCATCGTCGGCAATGGCGGTGCCGAGAGCGCGTGCGGGTGGTGCAAGGACACATGGGGCTTGTCCTGGCAGATCACTCCACGCGTATTGCTGGAAGCAACCACTGATCCTGATCGCGCGGCCGCGAAGCGCGCGTTCGATGCGATGATGAAAATGAAAAAGATCGACATCGCCACAATCGAAGCAGCACGACGCGGACCGGCTCGCACCTAGAGCGCCGGCCGGTCTGCCGGCTCGGGTTCACCGGGCTCGACCTCTTCTTCCGGTACCGGCCGGGAAACCGGAAGAAGGTGCGACGCATTGAGACTTGAGGCAGCGTCGCCGCCGGAGTTCCTGCGCCCTGTGTGCGCGGCGGCCGCTGCGCGCGAGCCGAAGACCAGCTGTCGAAATGACCTGTGAAGGAGATGTCCATGAGACTCCCGGCGACGCTCACTGTCTTCTCGATAGCAATTGCAGTGACGCTGACCGCGTGGGCCGATCAGCCCACCGCGCCCCACAAGGACGCCAAGCGTGCCGCTGCGACTGGCAGCGAGGATGTGCGAGCGTTCACGATCGGCAAGTTGAAGGCGGTAGCACTGAGAGACGGTCGCCTCCAATTTCCCAACGATGGGAGAACGCTGGGCGTCGGTCATTCACCTGAAGAGATCGCAGCACTGTTGCTGGCTGCCGGCAAGCCGACCAATCGCGTCGAGCTGAGTATCCAACCGTTACTCGTGAAAGCACCTGAGCGAGTGCTTCTGTTCGATACAGGCGCAGGCGGGAACATGGGCGCTGGCGCAGGGAAGCTGTCCGCATCGATGGCCGCCGCCGGCATCGATCCCGCGAGTGTTACCGACATCTTTATTTCGCATGCGCATGGCGATCACGTGGGTGGGCTGTTGACGACCGATGGCAAGCCGGCCTTTCGCAATGCCGCGATTCATATTTCGACGCCCGAGTGGTCCTTCCTGCGCGGAATGGACAAAGAGAAGGCGGCGGGCATCGGGGTCCAACAGTACACAGCCCTGATGGCCGCAATCTCACCTAAAGTCGCGGCTTTTGCCCCGAACGCTGAGATCATTCCCGGCGTGGTCAAAGCAGTGGAAATCAAGGGCCACACGCCAGGCCACTCCGGCTTTCTGATCACATCCGGTTCGCGCTCGCTGCTCTACATCGGCGACGCCATGCATCATTCCATCGTGTCGGTCCAGAAGCCGGATTGGCCCATCGCGTTCGATGCGGATGCAGCGACCGCTGCAGCGAGTCGTAAGGAACTGTTGGCTCGAACCGCAGCTTCGGGTCAGCGCATCTATGCCGTACATTTTCCCTTCCCGGGACTCGGCAAGTTCGTTCGTAAAGGGGATCACTTCGTGTGGAAGGCGGAATAACTCCCCTGGACCT
>DATELY010000295.1:0-6934 GCA_035276085.1 Steroidobacteraceae bacterium
TCGAGAAGTACCAGGTCGAAGACGGGATCTCGTATATCTCCACGGGTGGCGGTGCGTTCCTGGAGTTCCTGGAAGGGAAGAAGTTGCCGGCGGTTGCGATATTGGAAGAGCGGGCGAAGAGCGCTTAATTACATTGCCGCACTCGAAGTAAGCGTCCCTTCCCTTGCGCAGCGGGGGCCGCTCCTGCGCATCCATGCGCGCACGCCATTCGTGCATCCCTGCACATCAGAAGGACCGGAGGAAGTGGCGCGCCAGGACAGGATGGGGGTTGCTCGGGCGAGCGCATCGCTCTCTCAAACGCCCCCACCCTAACCCTCCCCCGCTTCGCAGGGGAGGGGACAGGAGTCCCCCGTCCGCATTCCTCCGCACCAAATCCTCCCGCGCTCACCGTACACTTGCGCGCTCTTCACTTTAGGGTGCGGTCATGACTCGGCGTACGAAGATTCTGACGACTCTCGGTCCCGCAACGGATAACCCCAAAGTGCTCGCGGAGCTGGTGCGAGCGGGCGCGGATGCGGTGCGCATCAACTTCTCTCATGGGCAGCTCGATCAGCACGCGCGGCGCGTCCAGATGGTGCGCGAGATTGCGGCCGAGATGCACAAGTGGGTTGCGGTGCTCGGCGATCTGCAAGGGCCGAAGATTCGCATCGAGCGTTTCGCCGATGGCAAGGCGATGCTCACGGAAGGCGACCCGTTCACCCTCGATGTCTCTCTCGACTCGCACGATGGCACTGCGGAATCGGTCGGGGTTGCGTACAAGCGGCTGCCTGAGGATGTGCGTGCGGGCGATACGCTGCTCCTGAACGATGGGCAGATCGTGCTCGACGTCACCGATGTGAGCGGACCGCGCATCCGCACGCGTGTCGTGGTCGGTGGCGAGCTGTCCGACAACAAAGGCATCAACAAGCAAGGTGGTGGTCTGTCGGCCGGTGCGCTGACCGATAAGGATCGCACCGATATCCGCATGGCAGCCGAGCTCGGAGTCGACTATCTCGCCGTCTCGTTCGCGCGCGATGCCAGCGACATGGAGGAAGCTCGCGCACTGCTGCGCGAAGCCGGCGGCCATGGTTCGCTCGTCGCGAAGATCGAACGCGGCGAGGCAATCACCAATCTCGACAAGATCATCCAGGCGAGCGACGTCATCATGGTCGCCCGCGGCGATCTCGGCGTGGAAATGGGCTATGCAGAGCTCACGGGCCTGCAGAAGCACATCATCGCGGCGACCCGGAAGCACAATCGCGTCGTAATCACAGCGACGCAGATGATGGAATCGATGATCCACAATCCGATTCCCACACGTGCGGAAGTGTCGGACGTGGCCAACGCCGTCATGGATGGCACTGATGCCGTGATGCTGTCGGGCGAAAGCGCCGTCGGTAAGTATCCCGTGAAGGCCGTGCAAGCGATGGCGCAGGTCATCGAAGGCGCAGAGAAGTACGAGATGGCGCATACGCCCATCCGTCAGCGGGCTGACGAGGGCGGCTTTCACAAGACGGACGAGGCGATTGCGCGCGCCGTGATGTACACCGCGAATCATTTCGAGGTGCGCGCGATCGTCGCCTTGACCGAGAGTGGCTCGACCCCGCTGTGGATGTCACGCATTCGCTCGGACATTCCGATCTACGCCTTCACCCGCCATGAGACGACTCGTTCGCGCGTGATGCTGTATCGCGGCGTATACCCCGTTGCGTTCGACATCACGCACACCAATCCCGAAGTGATCTACGCAGCGATCTTCAAGCGGCTGATGGAAGAGCACCTGGTGAATGAAGGCGAGCGCATCATCCTGACGCAGGGCGAGCTGACCGGCATTTCGGGCAAGACGAATGCGATGAAGATTCTGGAAGTGCGATTGTGAAGAAAAGAAGCGGTTGGCGGTTGGTTCGGATCAGAGTTCTCCCTCTTCCCAACCGCTAACCGCCTCTTCCCACCGCATGCGCGCTCTGAAGCTGTTCCTGCTTGCCATTCTGCTGTTGGTTGTCTTACCGATTGCCGCTGCTTATGTGCTGTTACGCGCGAGCCTGCCGCAGCTCGATGGCCGGACGGACGTCGCTTCGATCCGCGGCACGATTACGGTCGAACGCGACGCGCTCGGCACGCCGACCCTGCGCGCCGACTCGCGCGCGGAGCTGGCCTTCGCAACGGGCTTCGTCCATGCCCAGGACCGCTTCTTCCAGATGGATCTGCAACGACGTACCGCCGCGGGTGAGTTGGCTGAGCTGTTGGGAGCGAACCTGGTGGCGGCGGACAAGCGTCTGCGGCCGCATGGCTTCCGCCGCCTTGCAGAGCAAGTCATCCAGCGCGTAACACCGGAGCAACGAGCCGTCCTCGAAGGCTACGTTCAGGGTGTGAACGCTGGGCTCGCGGCCCTGCCATCGCGTCCGTGGGAATACTGGGTTCTGCGCAGCAAGCCGCGCCCATGGCTTGCTGTCGATAGCCTGCTGGTCGCCTATGCCCTGTATCTCGATCTGAACGATTCCACCGGCGATGTCGAGCTTGCGCGCACGCAGTTGCGCGCAACGCTGCCGCCTGCGCTGTTCGATTTCATGCATCCCGTCGGTACCGAATGGGATGCGCCGATCGATGGCAGTGGCTGGCGTGGCGCGCCAATTCCAGGGCCCGAAGTGTTCGATCTGCGTACCGGCGCCCCGCGCACCGCGGCGCTCTCCCGGCCTGTCAGGACAGATATCCGCGACGACGGTGCGACCACGTGGCTCGGTAGTAACAGTTGGGCGCTCGCCGGTTCGCAAACGAAAACCGGCGGCGGTTTGCTCGCCAACGACATGCATCTTGGATTGCGCGTGCCGAATGTCTGGTATCGCGCGCGCCTGATCGTTCCCGGCGGACAAGAAGCCCGCGACCTGGTGGGTGTCACGATTCCGGGCCTGCCCCTGCTGCTCGCGGGCAGTAATCGTCAGGTTGCCTGGGGATTGACCAACAGCTATGGCGATTGGACGGATCTCGTGCTCGTGGAACCCGATCCTGCCGATTCGAAACGCTATCTCGGCGTCTCGGGCTCGCGTCCGTACGAGCTGCGGCGCGAAGTGATCCAGGTCAAGGATGATGTGCCGGTCACCGTCGATACACGCTGGACGGAGTGGGGGCCCATCGTGCTCGAAGATGCCGCCGGCCGGCAGTTGGCGCTCGCGTGGACGGCGCATCGTCCGGAGGCAACGAACCTTGGCATGCTGGAGTTGGAGCAGGCGCGCAGCGTGCAGCAAGCACTCGATGTCGCGAATCGCAGTGGCGGGCCAGTACAGAATTTCGTCGTGGCGGACGCGCAGGGTCATATCGGCTGGACCGTCATGGGTCAGATGCCCGTGCGCGCTGGATACGACTCGCGCTTCATCGCCAGCTGGCGCGCCGCGCAAACGGGGTGGACTGGCTGGCGCACAGCGGCCGAGTATCCGCGCATCGTCGACCCGATGATGGGTCGTATCTGGACCGCGAACTCGCGATCGATCGATGCGAAGGCGTGGCTTGGACTCCTGGGCGATGGCGACTACTACCTGGGTGCGCGCGCGGCACAGATCCGGGACGACTTGTTTGCCCTGCAGTCCGCGGCGCCGGCCGACATGTTGAAGGTGCAACTCGATGACCGCGCATTGTTCCTTGCACGCTGGCGCGATCTGCTGCTCGAACAACTACGCACGCCGAATGAGCTGAACGCTCCCGTTTACGGCAAGGCGCGCGAGTACGTCGAGCGCTGGAGCGGACGCGCGAGCGTCGATGACGTGGGTTATCGCATCGTGCGCGCCTTTCGTGCTCAGGCGCAGTCGCGTGTCTTCGAGTCGTTCACGGCGACGGTTCCGCCGTTGAATGGACAGCAATTCCGTCCCTCGCCGCAGTTCGAAGGCGCGCTGTGGCAGCTCGTGACGCAACAGCCCGAGCATCTGCTCGATCCGCGCTACTGGAACTGGCATCAAGCACTGCTCGATGACTTCAAACGCGCCGTGGATGAGCTCGCTGCCGAATGTAGCGATCTCGCCCGCTGTACGTGGGGCGAGGCGAATCGACTGAAGATGCAACATCCCCTGACTCCCGCGCTGCCCCGGCTGTCGCAGTGGCTGGACATGCCGGTGCAGCCGCTGCCCGGCGATGTGAACATGCCGCGTGTACAAGGACCGTCGTTCGGCGCGTCGCAACGACTCATCGTGACGCCGGGACGTGAGTCAGAAGGGTTTCTCTCCACACCCGGTGGTGCTTCCGGCCATCCGCTCTCGCCGTTCTATCGCTCGACACACGCGGCCTGGGCCGACGGCGCTGCTCAACCTTTGCTGCCGGGAGCCACGCAGCATCGGCTCGCGTTGGTGCCGTCGAGCCGCTGACACACTGCATTCGGTGCTGCCAGACGTTATCCTGCGGTGAACTTTCCCGCCGTCCGCCCGGAGATGTAATGAATTCGCGCTTCGAAGGCACTGAACGCTATGTCGTCACCGACGATTTGATGCTCGCCGTGAACGCCGCCGTGACGCTGGGGCGGCCGCTGTTGGTGAAGGGTGAGCCCGGCACGGGCAAGACGCAGCTGGCGGAAGAGGTTGCGGGCTCGCTCAAGCGCCCGCTGTACCGTTGGCATATCAAGTCCACGACCAAGGCCCAGCAGGGGCTGTACGAATACGACGCGGTGTCGCGCTTGCGCGACTCGCAGCTTGGCGAAGCCAAGGTGCACGACATTGCGAACTACATCGTCAAGGGACGCCTGTGGGAGGCGTTCGACTGCGATGTGCAGCCGGTCTTGCTGGTCGATGAGATCGACAAAGCCGACATCGAGTTTCCGAACGATCTCTTGCACGAGCTCGATCGAATGGAGTTCTACGTGTACGAGACGCGGCAATGGGTCAAGGCGCGTCATCGACCGATCATCGTGATCACGAGCAACAACGAGAAGGAGCTGCCGGATGCGTTTCTGCGACGCTGCTTCTTCCACTACATCCGCTTCCCGGACGCGGAGACGATGGAACGCATCGTGCGCGTGCACTATCCCGATCTGAAGCGCGAGCTGCTGGCAGAAGCGCTGAGCTCGTTCTTCCGTGTGCGCGAGATGCCGGGACTGAAGAAGAAACCCTCCACCTCCGAGTTGCTCGACTGGATCAAGCTGCTGCTCGCCGAGGACATTCCGCCGGAGGCCCTGCGGTCGGACGATCCGAAGAAGGCGATCCCGCCACTGTATGGCGCATTGCTCAAGAACGAGCAGGATGTGCATCTGTTCGAGCAGCTGGTGTTCCTGCATAGAAGGCAGAGCCGATGAGCGCGGCCCACGGTCTACTGGCTACGGGCTACAGCCAGACAGGGCAGCGCTCTGGCCGTAGCCCGTAGCCGTTGCCTGTTGACTCTTATGCTCATCCCGTTCTTCTTCAAGCTGCGTGAAGGCGGTGTGCCCGTCAGTCTGACGGAGTTCCTGCTGCTGCTGGAATCGCTGGACGCGCAGCTTGCCGAATCGAGCGCTGAGAAGTTCTATTACCTGTCGCGCGCTTGCCTGGTGAAGGACGAGCGTCACTACGATCGCTTCGATCGCGTGTTCGCGGCCTACTTCAAAGGCATCGAAGACGCATTCAACATGCTGGTGGCAAAGTTGCCGGAAGAATGGCTGAAGCGCCTGAGCGAACGCATCTTGTCGGAAGAAGAGAAGGCACAGGTCGAAGCGCTGGGCGGCTGGGACAAGCTCATGCAGACGCTGAAGGAGCGGCTCAAGGAGCAGAAGGAGCGGCACGAAGGCGGCAACAAATGGATCGGTACGAATGGCACCTCGCCGTTCGGCGCATACGGCTACAACCCCGAAGGCATGCGCATCGGGCAGAACGAGACGCGCAACAAGCGCGCGGTAAAGGTGTGGGACCGACGCGACTTTCGCAATCTCGATGACACGATCGAGCTCGGCACGCGCAACATCAAGGTGGCGCTACGCAAGCTGCGCAAGTTCGCACGCGAAGGCGCGGCCGATCAGCTCGATCTCGATGACACGATCAGCTCGACAGCGCGTAACGCGGGGCTGCTCGACCTGAAGTTCGTGCCGGAGCGGCACAATGCGATCAAAGTGCTCTTGTTCCTGGACGTCGGCGGTTCGATGGAGCCGTACGTGCGTGTATGCGAGGAGCTGTTCTCGGCGGCGCGCTCCGAGTTCAAGCACTTGAAGTATTACTACTTCCACAACTTCATTTATGAAAGCGTGTGGCAGGACAATCGCCGCCGTCACCAAGAGCGCATCGCCACGCAAGAGGTGCTGCGCACCTATGGCCACGATTACAAGCTGATCTTCGTCGGCGATGCCGCAATGAGCCCGTACGAGATCGTGCAGCCCGGCGGCAGCGTCGAACACTGGAACGAGGAAGCAGGCTCGGTATGGATGCAGCGTCTGGTGAAAACGTGGCCGCACCACGTCTGGCTCAATCCCGAGCCGGAGTCACGCTGGAACTACACGCAGTCGATCAACATCGTGCGCGAGCTGGTGGAGGAGCGGATGTTCCCGCTGACGCTGCAGGGGCTGGATAAGGCGATCAAGGCGCTGCATTGAGAGCGGTCGGCTGGCCAACTGGTCGGCTGGCTTGCTGGCCAAAGGTATTCATCCTCTGGCCAGCAGACCGGTAGGCCGGCAAGCCAGCTGGCCCGCAGCGCGAAGCGCTGCGCTCACCCCTTCCGCTTCGCCTGCAGTGCCTTGATATCCGCCAGCACGACCTGCGAATGACCCTTCGGTTCCACATCCGCGTAGTACTTGACGATGCGACCCTCGGGATCGATCAGGAAGGTGTCGCGCTTGGCGAGCTCCATCGTCCCGAGGTAGCTCTTCAGCACGCCGTACTTTTTCGCCGTCTCCTTCTTCGAATCCGCCAGGATCGAGAACGGTAGACTGTGCTTCTTGGCGAACTCTTCGTGCGATTTCACGTCATCGACGCTCACGCCCAGAATGACGGCGCCGGCTTCCTTGAAGGCGAAAATG
>DATELY010000296.1:0-4453 GCA_035276085.1 Steroidobacteraceae bacterium
AAGAAGCGGTTGGCGGTTGGCGGTTGGCGGTTGGCGGTTGGCGGTTGGCGGTTGGCGGTTGGCGGTTGGTCAGAGGCGCTGCCGCGCTTTCATCCCTTCGGGGCCGTGCGCAGCGCGATGGAAAACTCGCGAGTGAACTGCAACAACTGACCAGACTGCGTTTGTGTCCCCTCCCCTGCGCAGCGGGGGAGGGTTAGGGTGGGGGCAGGAATCTCGAACTTCATCTCATCACGCGGCGCCCCCATCCTGTCCTTCTGACGTGCAGGGACGTACGAATGGCGCGGGCGCATGGATGCGCAGGAGCGGCCCCCGCTTCGCAAGGGAAGGGACGCGTGAACGACTATCGAAGCATTACTAGTGGCCTGTAACAACTGATTCGATGCCGAGGCTTGCGCGTGCTGGCTTGCTGGTCGGCTGGCCGGAAGCCCTGGCAAAACCTTCTGGCCAACAAGCCAGCTCGCCAGCCGGCCGCTCACTCAGACAGTCCACTAATCGCTAGCGCAGGTAGTCGAACAGGGACAGTTGCGAGATGCGCGAGTAGCTCGCCTGCGCGGCCTGCAAGCCCACGAGTTGCACATTCATGCGGGAGATGGCTTCCGCATAGTCGAGATCGCGCAGCTCACCCTGCATGCGCTGCAACTCCAACTTTTGATCTTCGCGGCTGCTCTGCGCAGTCTCGAGTCCGGACAACCGCGTGCCTACTTGTGCACGCACGGACAGCAGGTGATCTGCTGTCTGTTGGAGCTGCGTCAATGCACTCGCCATGTTCGAGGTGAACTGAGCTCGATCGGGACCGGCTGCGGTGGACGACTCGAGCGTGTCCACGAGGTTGTTCAACGTGGTGAAGATGTCTTCGGTGCGGCTGCGTGCGATGGAGAACGTGTCGCCCGTCGCCGGCGAACCCGAGAAATTCACTTGAATGCCGTTGAAGGCAATCGAGGTGCTCTCGGTGGTCGGCGTATACGTGCCAGTCGCAACGATTGCAGCCGCGCTGTTCACGACTTCATAAGTAGTGCCGCTCGTGAAGCGCAATGTGTAGTCGTCCGGCACCCACAAGCTTGCGTCCGTCACCGAGCCGCTCGCGATGGAGCCGCTGCCCGTGTTCGCCGTGTTGACCGACGTTACGAACGTGCCGTTGCCTTCCGGTACGACGACGAAGGTCTCGTAGCCGGAATGGCTGTCGGCGACGCGCTGTGTGGGGCTGACTTGAATCGTGCGACTGCCCTGATCGCCGAAATAGCTCACGCTCGTGCCGTTCTGCGCGAAGGGTTGCGTCTTGGTCGCAAAGCCCGCGAACAGGTATTCGCCGTTGGCATCGCGTGTGTTGCCCAACGCGATGAGCTCCTGCAATCGACCGCGAAGCTCGTCTGCCAGCATGCCACGCCCGCCCGCGTCGATTGCGGCGGAGTTGGCTTGCACGGCAAGTTCCTGGATTCCTTGCAGCAGCGTGCCCGCATCGCTGAGCGCCTGCTCTTCCAGCGTCAACCGATTCGACGCAGCCGACGAATTGCGATCGAATTGATCCATCTCGGTCAGGGCGCGATCGAGCTCGAGCAAGTGCACGGCCGCGACGGGATCGTCGGCCGGACTCTGTATGCGTTTGCCGGATGCAATCTGATTCTGCGTGCGCGACAGCACCGTCTGCTGCTGGAGCATCGAGCTCACGGCCTTCTGGTGGATGCCGGCTGTCGAGATACGCATCATTATCTCCTGGTCGCGTCGAGCAGCGTCTGGAACAACGTGTCGGCCACGCGAATGACTTGTGCAGCCGCCTGATACGCCTGTTGGAAGCGCATGAGATCCGCCGCTTCTTCGTCGAGGTTCACGCCAGACACTGCGTCGCGCGTGGCAACGCTGTCGTCGTACACGACTTGCTGCGCATCGCGGTTCACTTGCGCCTGGCGTGTCGCGACACCGACGCCGCCGACGAAACGGCCGACCGCATCGCTCAACGAGGCGGTCCCGCCATCGAGCACGGGCGCCTGCAGCGCATCCGCCAATGCCAGCGCATTGCGGTTGTCGCCGACGCCGCCCGCATTCGCGCGCACCGTGAATTGATCGCCTGTGGCCGGAGCGCCGGAGATCTGCATGCGCCAGCCGTTGATATCGATGTTGCCGCCCGGCGTGTACGTGAAGCTGCCTGCGCCGTTGACGGAGTACGTCGTTGCCGACGTGAACGCGATGGTTACCGTGCTCTGCAGCTGCGGATTACTGGCATTGAGCACCGTGCCGGCAGAGATCGTTCCATTGCCCGTGTTGCTCGTGCCGACACTCGTACGAATGGGCGCTGCTGCGGCAACGGCTTCCGGCTCATCGACCAATACGTCGAGACCGCTGACCACGCCACGCGTGGGCCGCAGCTGAAAGCGATCGTTCACGGCTGCCGTGCCGCCCACGACGATCGACAACCCTTCGGCTACGAATGGATCGGCATTGGTGCCCGTGCCGGTCATCGTGACCGATGCACCCGTCAGTGCATCGCGCAATGTCCAGCCGCCCGAGGTGTTCTCGAGCAGATAGTCACGATCCGTGAGTGCACCGATGTTCGTGCGCGTCACGGCGACCGTGCCTGTGCCGGTGTTACCCGTCGATTCCAGGACCTGCGTTCCGCCGACAGCGAAGAAGTCGGTACCGAGATTGCCCTCGAGATCCGAGCCCGAGCGGTGCTGCTGATTGACGACGCTCGCAAGGCCCGCGGCCATTCGACCCAGTGCGTTGTGCGCGGGATCGAGCTGTTCGCGGCGAAAATCCAGAATGCCGCCGACGGAACCGCCGGTGATGCTGGCGGTGACATCCATGATGCCGGCCTGGGTCTTCACGCCGATCCCGTAACGGGTCGGATCGAACTCATCGGCCTGTGCCACGAGCTGCATCGCATCCCCACCGAGCACGAGCGATTGGCCGCTGCCGATGAAGACGTTCGTCACGTAGCCATCCTGCTCCACGACGTTGATCGAGACTTTCGTGGCCAGCTCGTCGAGCAAGCGATCGCGCTGATCCAGCAGATCGTTGGGCGGCTGTCCGCCGGCGCGCGCATAACCCGTGGAAATGTCGTTGTTCAAGCGCGCAATGCCCTGCGCCAAGGCGTTGATCTCGGAGACCTCACCGGTCAAGCGCTTGTTGACCTCATTGTCCATCGAGCTCAAGCGCGTCTCGTACGACGTCAGGCGTTCGCGTAAGCCTTCGGCTTCGCTGAGCAGCACCTGGCGAGCGGGAATGGATGTGGGCGCATTGGCAACGCCCTGGAATGCATTCACGAACTTCTGCAACGACGCCGTGAGACCGGTCGTCGTATCCGCAAACATGTTGTTGAGGCGTTCGGCATCGGCTGCGTAGCTGCTCAGGCGCTCGAGCGAGCTCGAAGAGCTGCGGACCTGCACGCCGACGAAGTCGTCGTAGACGCGCCGTACGGTGTCCACGTTCACGCCGCGGCCCACGTAGCCGTTGCCGAACGCCTCCGCTTCGCGCGTACCCATCTCGGTGCGCTGGCGGCTGTAGCCAACCGTGTTGACGTTGGAGATGTTGTGGCCGGTCGTGTCCATCGCCCGCTGGAACGCGAGCAATCCCGAGAGGCCGGTAGAGAGCAGATTAGGCATGAGGGCGCTCCGCGCTGCCGGCCACGGGCAACGGGCTACGGGTTACGGCCAGAATCGAATCAAGGGACGGGTGAATGAAGTAGTGCATGGGTATCTCGCTGCGGTATGCATGCTCGAGCGGCACGTCGCACCGCGCTCTTGTCTGGCCGTAGCCCGTGACCCGTCGCCCGTGCCCTGTCGCGGCACGAAGCCGACACGCGCACGGCCTTGCCTTCTCGCGCTTGCCGGCTCCGCGGTTCATCCACGCACTCCTTCACTGTTCGTTAACGGCGCGGCCTGCGCGAACTTGAGTGCATTCGCGTTGCCATCGGCGCCCGCGAGCGCGCGCACTTGCTGCGTCAGCGCACTCAGTTTCTGGGCGTAATTCGGATCGGTGGCATAACCGCCCGCCTGCAACGCCTGGGCGAAGGCGTGCACGTCCGAACCCGTGTTGCGGGCCGCGGCGTAGCGTGGGGTGCGGCCGATCAGCGCGGCGTAATCGTTGAAGCTGTCCGCGGCGCTGTCGTACGCGCGGAACTTCTCTTGCTTCGTGACAGCGACGCCTGAGTCGAATTCGAGGGTTCTGCTTGCGACCGTCGCTCCGTTCCAGCTCGCACCGGCCTTGATGCCGAACAGGTTGAAGCTGGAGTTGCCATCGGCGCTGGATGGGAGCGATTTGCCCCAGCCGGTTTCCAATGCGGCTTGTGCGATCAGGGCGTGCGGATCGACGCCGAGTGCGCGCGCGGCGCGTTCGGCGTGGGGGAGCAGGGAGGTGATGAAGTCTTGTTTGGTGGTGGTCCGGGAACTTGCCCCCACCCCAACCCTCCCCCGCTCCGCGGGGGAGGGAGCCGGAGGCGCGGCGTCGATGTCATTCGTCT
>DATELY010000297.1:0-2526 GCA_035276085.1 Steroidobacteraceae bacterium
AAATGACGAGGCAGCTCCAGCCCGTGCCAGTAGCTGCCGAACACTCGTCCTTCGGCGGAGTCAATGTTCGGCACGAGTACGTAGAAAATCCCGCCGGGCTTGAGCCACTCAGCTACTTTGCCCATCACGCGCCGGGGCTCGAACAGATGCTCCAGGACATCGAAGCAAGTGATGACGTCGAACGATGCGGGCGGAAAATCCGCCTCAAGGATATCTCCAGCGAAAACCTTCGCGCCCGTTCTGTTCTGCGCTGTCTTCGCCGACTCTGCGGACATCTCTATGCCGTATAGGGTCCAGCCTGCGGCGGACAACGACTCGAGAAAAGCGCCTGAACTGCAGCCGAGGTCGAGGATCGAGCCGGACTGCTTGTACTGCGTCAGTGCAGCTTTGCGATCTACCCAGCGGGATGGTGAATTCTGGCCGGCTGCGGAAATGAGGCGGTCATATGCCTCGGTGTAGTGTTCGGGCATCTCCTGCGGCTTTGGCGGATGGCTGAGCCAGACGAGAGAACATGAGCGGCATCGCAGCAATGTGTACTCCATCTGGCGCCCATGAAAACGGTCGGGAGCTCGCAGCCAGAGAGCCGCTCCCGCACGTCCGCAGATCGGGCACGAATCTTCCGCAGGGCTGGGGGCGGCATTCTCCAGCGCGGCGATCCCTGCGGAGGCCGGCATTTCAGCAGCGGGCACGGTCATCGAACGGCCTCGACCTCCTGGGTGACAGTGGCGCGCACAGAATGATGGCCGGCAATTGTTTCGCGATAGGCATCGAGCAGGATCCTGCCGGCAGCAGTCCAGGTGATTTCGGAGACGGTCTTCAGAGAGGCTGACCGGAGTCTCTCGACCATGGGGCGGTTCTCATAAAGCATAGTGATCTGCTGCGACAGAGTTTTTACGTCACCAACGCGATGCACGAGAGCATTCTCCAAATGCGTGCAGACCGCGCCAGCAGCCTCCGAGACAAGCAGCACACATCCGCTTGCTCTCGCGTCGGAAGTGACGAGCGCGCTTCCTTCCTCAATCGTCGGCAGAATCAGAACATCGCTCTTACGCATAAGATCGGGAACGTCGTTACGGTGCCCGAGCAGTTTCACGCTGGGATGAGCAAGCATCGGTGCGAGCTTTTCCTGGTAGGCCGGCAGGAATTCTCCTGCGATCAGGAAAGTCCCATGCTCCGACGCGGGCGACTTGAGCCATGCTTCAAGCGCATAATGAACGCCCTTGCGGACGGCACATACGCCGACGAAAAGCATCGTGAGACCCTGCTTTGGATTCTGTGGCTCTCCGCTCGGATAGTAGATATTCTCATCATATCCGTAGATGTGTCGGATCAGCTGCTCGTTAGCGAATCCACGCTCCAGGAAAGTTTTCACCACGAAGTCCGAGGGGCAGAGAAGCCGAGTCGCCAATCTGTACTCTTCTTCCTCTTTAGCCAGCTTCTTCGCGTCAAAGGCGTGCTCGTGGTTCGGCGGAAGCGCAACTCCGAGCTTTTCGCATTCCCTTTGCACGACCTCCATGGCAAATCGGGTGTGGGCGTTTGGACGTTCGAGCACAGTGGGAATGCCAAGCTCCCTCGCGGCTTTGAGGGTTTCGAGCGCTCCGGTATTCCACACATGGACTATATCGATTTGTCCCACCAGTTTCCGGAGCCGCTGAGCGACAATGCGATCATGCATGGCCACAGCGCGCATTGTGCCTACCACCCGGTAAGGAAGGCGGAAGCTACCCGCTGCCAGAGTGGGTGAGACCCGTGCACCCGATGGAACTGCCCGTCCCAGCGAGGCAGGCATCACAAGCAGATCGGCGCCCGCGGCGGCTAAGCCATTCACTTGCTGCCAGGCAGTGTAGCAAATTCGATCGGCACCCAGCCTGAGCGGAAAACTATACAGGACGCGAACAGGATACTTTTCGGAGCTCACGTTATTAGTCATTCAGCTATTGGCACAGGATCGCGGTCCTGCGAAAAACTCACTCACGCGTTGGGATCACGATCGATTGCAGCCGCTACGGTTGGGCGCGCGGAGCCGGTCACCCATGCCTTTTGCGACGGGTCGTACTGGCTTGCGACTCGGGCAGGATTGCCAATAAGAACTGAGTATGGCGGACAGCTCCTGGTAACGAGCGCGTTTGCGGCAATCACGCTGTTCCGGCCGACTACCAAATCTCCCTGATTGCAGACAATCGCAGCGTTGCGGCCGATCCAGCAACCCTGTTCGATGCGAATGGTCCCGCCGGCGCTGAGACCCTGATCTTTGATTGGAAGGTTGACGTCCTGAAATTCATGATTGTGGTCCATGAGGAGACTCCCGGCCGACACAATCACGTCCCGCTCAATGTGAATGCAGTTTCGAGCGGAGATCTGAGCGCCTCGGTGGATTCCGCAACCATCCTCGACAATGATCATCGGTTCGCCGGGCTCGCCATTCGGGCAGTACGCGCCGAAATGGACGTCCTTTCCAATGAAAACAGAATTTCCTAATTTCACGCGGTGCGCGCCATATCGCCGAAAATCCCACGTGTAGTGAAG
>DATELY010000298.1:0-5946 GCA_035276085.1 Steroidobacteraceae bacterium
CCTCGAAGTAGAGCAGTGCATAGATTCCGGTTCGCCCGACCGACTTCATGTCCTCCATGCCTGCAATACCGGTGACGACCGTGCAGAAGATCACCGGTATTGCCGGCATGGAGGACATGAAGTCGGTCGGGCGAACCGGAATCTATGCGCTGCTCTACTTCGAGGCCGTGAGCACGGTCGCGCTCGTGATCGGGTTGATCGTCGTGAACGTATTGAAACCCGGCGCGGGCATGAATGTCGATGTCGCCACACTGGATCCAGGCGCCGTTGCCGCCTATGCCACCGCGGCCAAAGAGCAAACGCTTGTCGATCACATTATCAATATCATTCCGACCACCGTGGTCGATGCCTTTGCTCGCGGCGAAATCCTGCAGGTGCTCCTGTTCTCGTTGCTGTTCGGATTCGCTCTGCATGCACTGGGCACGCGCGGACAGCCGGTGTTCGATTTCATCGAGCGTCTGTCTCAGGTGCTGTTCGGGATCGTGGGCATCATCATGCGCGTGGCGCCGGTCGGTGCGTTCGGTGCGATGGCCTTCACGATCGGCAAGTATGGCGTCGACACGCTGGCCTCGCTCGCGAAGCTGATGATGTGTTTCTACGTCACGTGTGCGCTGTTCGTGTTCCTGGTGCTTGGAACGATCGCGAAGCTGCACGGGTTCGGCATCTGGTCGTTCATCAAATACATCCGCGAAGAGCTGCTCATCGTGTTGGGAACGTCGTCGTCGGAGTCCGTGTTGCCGCGGATGATCAAGCGCATGGAAGCGCTGGGATGCAGCCGGCCCGTGGTTGGCCTGGTGATTCCCACGGGCTATTCGTTCAATCTCGATGGCACATCGATCTATCTCACGATGGCAGCCGTGTTCATCGCGCAGGCTACCAACACCCCGATGAGCTTGATGGATCAGCTCACGCTGCTCGGTGTATTGCTGCTCACATCGAAAGGTGCCGCCGGAGTAACGGGGAGCGGATTCATCGTCCTGGCGGCGACGTTGTCGGCCGTGGGCACCTTGCCCGTGACGGCGCTCGCGCTGATTCTCGGGATAGACCGGTTCATGTCGGAGGCACGAGCGCTCACGAACCTCGTCGGCAACGGAGTGGCAACCGTGGTGATCTCACGCTGGGTCGGCGCGTGCGATCGCGACCGCCTGCAGGAAGGGTTGGGAAAGCCGGCTGCGTTGTCTGCGACCGAGGCGGAAGGTTAAGGGGAATGGCACTCAGTTAAGCCGATGCCAAGCAGATCGTGGGGCTTGGGGCGTGGGACATGGGCCAGAATTCAAAGGACTCCTCTCTGGCTCACGCCTCACACCCCAAGCCTCAAGCCCGCAAAGAATTGCATCCGCGGCTTAACTGAGTGCCATTGAGGTTAAGGGTGCTGCACTCCTGCAATCCACCCGTCGCGCAGCCATTGTTGCAGTAGCGCTGCGGCGCGGGCAGGTGCATCGTCGCCGTGGATCTCGGATAGAACATCGCAAACCGCCGCGAACGACTGTCCTGCGGCGACGGCATCGATCGCTTGCGCTTCATCGGCAGGTAACGATCGGAAGAATGTCGAGAGCTCCGAGCGCCACACTGCCCAGCCTCTGGGCTCGAGGAGTCGCCATCGCGTCGGGCGTGCGGTTTGTTGTGTGGCGAATCGCCACCACTGCACGGCGTTGCTGGTCAATGTCAGCCGCTGCAACGATGGTGCAAGCTGGAAACGCAGCTGTGCCCACGCGCCCGGATCGATGGTCGCGAGTTGCGCGGCGCTCAACGTCTCGGCGTCTGCGGCATCGAAGGCCGCAGCGAGGCTCCACTCCCAGCGGGCGAGATCCCTGAGCACAGTTGCTTTGCTGCCGGTGAGCTCACGAGCGATAAAGGCATCGAGTTCGCTGCCGTAATGACGGATCGAAAAGTGTCGCGAGGGGAAGTGCTTTACGAAGGCGCCCGTGAGCTCACGAAACTTCACCTCGCCCAGAACGCCATGCAGCGCCGGGTAGGTGACGCTCAATGCGTCGATGAGTCGTTCCTGAAATGCGTGCTCATACACGTGCAGGCGCGAACGGGCGTCGAAGTGTTCCGTGCCACGTACCAGACGTTCTGCAGCTCGATCGCTGCGCAGAACGGCCGCTTGAACGGCTCGCTGCAGCTCGGCGAGACTCATCAGGCGGCCACCGCTCGATTGGCACCGGCGTAGGCCCGTGCAATATCGAGCTCTGCCACCAGCTCGGCGAGCGGTGGGATGTTGTCATCGCGCTCGATCAGGGTGGCCACGTCGCCAAAGCGCCGTAGCGCCACTGTGTAGAGATCCCACACCGCGGCTGCAATCGGCGCGTCATGCGTATCGATCAGATGCGTGCCCTGGGCTCGATGTCCCGCGAGATGCAGCTGGCGCACGCGCCCCTGGGGCACACCTGCGAGAAACTCGAGCGCGTCGAAGCCGTGATTCACGCTGCTGACGTAGATGTTGTTGATATCGAGCAGGAGGTCGCAGTCAGCCTCGGTGGCGAGTGCGCTGAGGAATTCCCACTCCGACAGCGTCGAATCCGTGTAGTCGAGATAGCTGGAAACGTTTTCCAACACAATGCGCTGGCCCAGGAAATCCTGTACTTGCCGGACGCGTGCGGCCACATGGCGTAGCGCCTCCTCGGTGTACGGCAAGGGCAAGAGATCGTGCAGGTTGAGTCCATCCACGCCGGTCCAGCAAAGATGATCGGAGATCCAGCGGGGTTGGACGCGAGCGGCCAGCTGTTTGAGTTGGTGCAGGTAATCGAGGTCGAGCGGATCAGTGCTGCCGATCGATAGCGACACGCCGTGCATGACGAGCGGAAAACGCTCGCGAATCCGGTCGAGGTAATAGAGCGGCTTGCCGCCCGGTACGAGATAGTTTTCGGTGACGATCTCGAACCAGTCCACACGCGGCGCCTCGTTCAGCACAGCCTCGTAGTGCTCGGTGCGCAACCCCAGACCAAAACCCAATGACATGTCTTGCTCCGCAAGGGCGGGTCCTCATGCGACCCGCCCAGCGGCTGTCGCTCAACTCTTCTGCGACGCTGCTTTGGCGGCCTCGCATTCTGCTTTCGTCATTTCCTTGAAGCCCTGACCTTTGCATGCGTTCTGACCCTTGCATGCGTTGTGCGCGGTCTGGCAAGCCGACTGACCCTTGCAAGCATTCACGCCCATGCATTGCACCTTGGCTTCTTCAGCACTGGCTACGCCGACTGCAACGCTGTTGAACAACAATGCGGCCGCAGTAGCGACGGCGGCACCCGACGCTTTTCCCATCTTCTTCATGTGTGCTCTCCTGGAAGGAACCATGTTGAATGTAACCGATGCACTTACGGTGCGCATGAGCGAGTGGATTCAGAGCATTCACGCTGGTCGAGTAGGGATCGAGGATCCACGACAGGCGTTGGGAACTGGCTGACGGCACACGTCCGGACGGCGTACGGTCAGATCAGACGCGGCACTGCCTCTGGCCGCCTGGCGCGTCGCCCGCGAGAGAGCGAGCTCTCATCCGGTCACACGGCAACCACGGGGTGGCGCAGTGTCCCGATGGTCTGCACGGTCGCCTCGACGACATCACCTGGCCACAACCATTCTTGTGGAGTTCGGCCCGCTCCGACGCCGGATGGCGTGCCCGTGGCGATGATGTCGCCGGCCTCGAGCGTCATGCCGGCGCTGATGTCGGCGATCAGCGCCGCGACCGAAAACAGCATGAAACGCGTATTGGAATCCTGTTTCGTGACACCGTTGACCTTGAGGCTCAGAGCCAACGTTTGCGGATCGGGGATCTCGTCAGCCGTGACGATGCACGGGCCGAAAGGTGCGTAAGTATCTTGTCCCTTCGAATAGATCCATTGACCGGCGCGGCGACAGTCACGCGCGCTCATATCGATCAGCACGCTGTAACCGAAGACATGGGCAAGCGCATCGTCCGCTGCTACGCGTTTCGCACGCGAACCCATGATCACGGCAAGCTCCACTTCCCAGTCGAGCTGCTGAGTGAGCTGCGCATTGTGTTCGATCGGGTCGCCTGGGCCGATGACGCTCGTCGGTGGCTTCGAGAAGATGACCGGCTGCTTGGGCAAATCCTTGGCAGTGTCCAGCGCGCGGCTCGATTCCTCGACGTGCTCGACGTAATTGAGGCCGATACCGAAGATGTTCTTGCGCGGCTGGGGAATCGGCGCGAGCAGCTTCACGTTCTGCTGCGGAATCGCGGTCCCGGGCGGCCAGCGGCCGCTCGACGTCTCGAGTAGCGCTTGCGTCGCCTGCAAGGCTGCAGGACCCATATCGATGAACTCGAGCATCGTGCTTGGAAGAGGCTCCCCGCTTCGCGCCGCCAGACGCTCGATATCGACGACGTAGCGATCCACCAGCACGCCGAGGCGGGCCGCTGCGCTGACATTTGCTCGATAGGTCACGAAGCGCATTTTCGTTCCGCGCTCAGTGTCCGAACAGTCTTGTGCCCCGACTCTTGCATCGGGCTCACGCGCCGGCGCGTTGTATGTTGTGTCTCAATTCGCATTGTTGAAATACACAGGAAGTTGATGCCCAGCGCTTTAGGAGGCCAGGGCCAGATGCGCACTGAGTGCGCTGCCCTTGTCATCGACGAGCGCCTTGGTGCGCGCTTCAGCAAGCCACCTTGCGGTACGACGCTCCTCGGGCAGCGCCGAATAGGCTGCTCGAATCGAATTGAAGTTTCGCAGACCCCGCTCAAACGTATCCCCGTAACCCTTGATGAGCTGCTGACATCGCACCCATTCGAGAGCCACAGCGAGATCGCGCATGGTCGCCGAACGCACGTCCTGCAGCCAACGTTCGATTCGTTCTTGCTCCTCGTGGTAGCGCAACGTTCGCGGTCGCCAGCGGCGCAGCTTCGCCAGCATCCGCAGTATCAGGAACCATTTCAAGCTCGTCGTCTCGACATAGCGACCGCGATCGAACAACGGTGCCAGCCAAGCCGATATTCGTTTTGAACTCAGGATCGCGCGCCCCAACCCGACAGGCAGGGTATCGCAGACTTCCTGCAGCCTGGGATGCATGAACTCGGTAACGCCGAGCAATTGGTCGGCACTGGCGCGGACTTCATTGCGGACTCGCGATAGTCGGCTGGCACGAGTCTTCAGATCGGCCACCCGAATCGTGTCCTCGTAGCTCATCCACAGCGCCAGGTGTCTGGCTGCCTCCTGCGTGAGCTCGAAGGGCGCACGATCCAGCTTGGCGATGGTTTCGAGCCGGTCCAGGTACAAAGCTGCATAGGATCCGTCCTGGTAGTCCATCATGCGCTGAAGTCCATGCAGGATGTTTGCGTGAGCAGGCACCGGGAAGTGCTCGAGTGCACGCGCCTGCAGTCTCTTGCCTACTTCGGATCTGGCCTGAGGCACTGCGTGCGCAGTGTCTGCGGGCATTGCTACCGGAGCGTTCGCGGCCGTGAAGCCCTGCTCGAAACCGGCCAGATTGCTCTGCACAGCTATTCCACTGTCCTTGATCGCCGCTTCGAACTGCTCGCGCGTGAATGGCAGCGCACCGCTTCCTGCGAGAGCGCCGAACATGACCGCGCTGATAACGCTCGCCGATCGCTCCGTCGCCGCTTCCATATCGAAGCCAATGAAACGCCTGGCACGTCGTCCAGCCGCTTCGATGATGCGGTCGCTGCTGCCGCGACCATCGCCCATTGCCGCTTTCTCCGCTATTGCATAGACGCGGTGAGTCGAACTGATCAGGGTGGTGCGCTCGGCGCTCGAGAAGTTGCGCAGCATGGCTCGGTCAGCTTCCATGAGCTCCGATGCCAGTACGACATCCACATCCCCCGGAACCGGCATCTGGGCCATGATCGGCAAACGCCCGTCTACCGCACGTGCGAGCTCGATGTAGTAGACGGTTGATCCGGTGCGCTGAGCCACGCCCGGTACCGACGTTCCTTGAGCCACCCATCCATTGTGACGCGCAAGTTCCTGGATCCAGTCG
>DATELY010000299.1:0-11364 GCA_035276085.1 Steroidobacteraceae bacterium
ACTTAGCTCAGTTTCTCGACGCGCGATGGGAGTACATCAATGGATTTTTTGGCCAAATAGACACGAGCCTGTCTATTCCTCAGGAAGCTCGCGACCGAGATCGGGCTCTTGAGATCAACACCCACAGTACGGTCGAAGCCACAAGGATCGCGCGTCTTTCACATTACCGCTTCATCGCTAAGACGGATATCTCACGGTTCTATCATTCGATCTATACGCACTCCGTGCCGTGGGCATTTCATGGCAAAGCCGCTGCCAAAGCCGATAGGGACGCCAATTCAGAGACAACGTACTTCAATCGAGCTGATCACATTCTCCGGCACGGGCAAGACGGCCAGACCGTCGGTATTCCGGTGGGCCCGGATACCTCCCGCGTGATCGCAGAGATAGTGGCTGCGGCAATCGATCTAGAGTTCAAGAGACGCTGTGACGTCAAAGACATCACGATGATCAGGCATGTCGATGACGTGTGGATAGGCGCGCACTCGCATGCAGACGTTGAACGCGCTCTATGGCGATATCGCGAAGCCATGCGTGAATTCGAGCTCGATATCAACGAGAACAAGACACGAATCCATTCATCCGACTTCCGATTCGCTGACACATGGCCCTCTGAACTCGCCATTGCACTGGAGGCTGCACTCCAGTCCACCTCTCCCCAGAAACCAGAGCGTCTGAGAGCAGCTCTAGAGCGCGCATTCGCAATGGCCGTTGCCGATGGTGATGACGGCGTCCTCAAGTACGCGATCCGTTACCTCGACCGACACAGTGACAGCTGGAATGATTGGGAGATCGGCGAACCCTTCCTGAAGCGATCGATTGTTCACTTCGGGCACACCACTGACTACGTTGCCCGCGTAGTTGTATGGAGACAATTTGCTAAGGGTGACCTGGACATGAAGACGTGGTCAGCGATCTTCTCCACCATTATCGATAGTCATGGCCGCATCGGAAACGACAGCGAGGTTTGCTGGGCCACATATGCCTGCACTCAACTAGGCATACCGATTGGCTCAACGGCAGCTGAAAACATCATTCGCAACTGTGGCGCACTTTCAATTCTGAGTGTTCTCAACTGCGTTGAGAAAGGCCTTGCAGATAAGTCCATTTTCGACGCGGCATACGAACGAATGCGCCTTGAGAGCGCTCATGGCGCTTTTTGGCCAGTATTGATGGAATGGAAATCAAGGAAGTGGCCGAAGCATGAGCTACTGGGAGTCAATAGCGACATCATTGCGGGCCTGTCTGCACGAGAAGCAATCTTGTTCGACATCAAGAAACCTCCCGCTGTGTTTGCGGAGGTTGAGGCATCAAATTTTGATGAAGTTGAAAGAGCTATCGAAGACAGGCCAAGTATGTACGATGACGATGACGAACCAGACGAGGATGAGGACAACGACTTCTGATCGCCATGTTCTTGCGGACTTCTGCTGGACTATGTGCCACCGCGTTCTCCTCAGTCTTGCTCGCTCGCAAATCTTGCAACCGACGCCCCGCGAGCATGATTAGCTGTATCGCGATCACTGAGTAAGTTACGGCGCGAGAGCACCCGCCGCCTAGCCTGTCACTTCTGCGAATCCGCTACCTCCCAGGGCGCGAGTCTCTTGAGCACCTCCACCATCTGCGGTACCACAGTGGCCGGCTCAGCAAGCGCTCTCGTGAAGGCCTTATAGGTAGATGGACTCATCCGAACTGGCAGCGGTTGTTTCTTCTTCATCAATCGACGGGTTGTCATCGGATGGCTCCTACGATACGGAGCCTACCGTACCGAACAGTCGTGTTTGTAGGGGACTTCAGATAAGTCCGGTCTGAGTTTTACCAAAATCCTGGGCAAAACCCGGGCCCAGCTGGCCTGCTTTGTTGACGAAACTGCGCTCAATGAGCGGCTGCAGAAACACAACGCTCCCGAGTTTCGCCGCGACAACCATAGCCATGTGGTTGCGTGACTTTTGCGGGACATTGGTCCTTTCGGCTCAAACTGCGGTCGACTCTGCAACGGGCGACCCGAGACTAAGTTGTTGAAAACTCGTGATTCCAAAATCGGCGTAACTTGAGTTACGCCCCGATCATCTGGCTAACTGCACCTTCGAACCAGGTGGTCGGGGGTTCGAATCCCTCCGGCCGCGCCAATTTATCAAAGACTTACCGCCGTAACTCGCCTCCGAAGCCATCCTGCCGATCCTCAGAATCCGTCCGGTGCCGGCTCTCCACGCTCCTCCTCCCACTTGTCTCCGCTCCGCACGTTCTCGGGCCGACTTCCGGCCGGTGTTGCTCATCTTCGCCACCGGCTTCGGTTCGCCTTCCTTCGGTGCCTGCACGAACACATGGGTTGGGATGCTTGCCGCGTGACTCTCCACGACGGACTTTGCGACCCGGTGGAGTACGACAAGACGCTCGTCGCCGTTCTTGGCGCGCTCGCCCGGAATGATGAAGACCGACGTGTCGAGCGCCGGCACCTTCAACGCTCTTCGCTCGTCATTGCAGGAAACTAAAGTGGAGAACCTTAGTTGAGCGACGGCCCTAGATGGAGATCTTGAACCGCTTCCGCCCGGTGATCCGATAGATCGAGAAGTCGCGTTGATCTGTCGTCAACACGATGTTTGTCCCAAGATCCTCCGCGAGCACGACGAGGGTGGCATCGGCGAAATCCATCGGACAATCCGCGTACCGCTTCATGAGATCTCTCGCACGCCGAATCGAGTTTGCGGTCGCCGGAACGAGAAGTGCACCTCCTGAGAGAACGAAATCAAGACAGGCTATTGCGCCGCCGGCGATGCGGCCCAGCAAGTGAGTCGACTCGGTCAGAACCGCTTCAGTCGTGACGACCTGCCCGGTCCACGAATCGAAGAAATCGACGAATTCGCGGTGCCTACGTTGACTACGGTCCAGCAGTGAAACAAGCGCCCCAGTATCCAGCAGCAGCTCATTTGCCACGCGTCAGCGACTCGATGATGTATTTGCGGTGTTGCTCTGCTAAATCAGGAAGCCCCGAGTCCAGAGAGCCGATGAGCCCTCTGACACGTTCGGCAGGTCTCGGACCGGAAGCCGTGGGTGCGTTCAAGTAGTCTCGTAGCGCGGCACGGACGATGTCCGATGCCTTGCGGCCGGACTGTCGACTAGCCCTCTCCAAGGCTCCTGAAAGATCTGCGGGCAGACGAATGGTGAGCTGAGATTCCATGTAATGCATTGTAATGCAATGCACTGCAGCCTGCAAAATAGGTCGTTTCCTGCGCCGCGATCCCCGTGGCCGTTGAATCGGCGGGGCGGGCGGCTCCAGTGCGCCGGGCGACGAAGAGGGTGGTGCATCAGATCCGTTACGGATCAGAGCGTAGAGATCTCTCACTCTGGAAGCGGTTACGTTTTATCTACTTTCTTACGATCGGATGTATAGCTGGAACGACGACCCGAACGACAGCGGCGGCGTAGAGCGTGGCGCGTTGCCGTTGCGAGTCCAACTCATTTGCTGAAGGCTGCAACATAGGCTTCATTCCAACGGAGCGACCAGGATTGCCTGCGCCTATCACTGTGCAGGAGGTTGCGAAGGAGCGACTGGGATTACTGAATCAGCTCCGACTCTTGAGCGTGCGAAGCGGCCGCCAGAGTCGAGCTTCCGCTGCGCCGCGGGTTGTGGACCGTCTCGCGCGGCTGCTCGCCGAATCTCTCTTTGTATGCCGCGCAAAAATGGCCGAGGTGATGAAAGCCGTAGTCCATCGCCACCGTCGTAATGGATGCGCGGTGTGGCTCCAGATTCATGAGCGTCTCGCGCACCAGATCCAGGCGCAGATCCTTCAAGTAGCGCATCGGCGTCGTATTCAGGTAAGTCTTGAACCCGACGAAGAGAGCCCGTGTGCTGACTCGAACCGCGGCAGCCACGTCTTCCGGTCCGATCGGCTGGCTTACATTCTGCTTCATGAATTCCTGCGCCTTGGCGACGTAGGCGGGCTTGGCGCAGGCCCGCGCGCCATTGGACAACTCTTCGCGATAGTTGTGATTCAGACACGTCAGCAAGCCCGACATCAGGAGCGAGGCCATGTGGCTGCGTGCGATGCCCGAGCTGCAGATGCCGTTCTTCTCGGCCAACGAAGCCGTCATGAAGCTCAGCAGGTTGGTGATTTCCTGAGCGCCCGTGGTCGTCAGTGGCACTGAGGGCGAGAACTCGAGCGGCGAGACGAGATGGCGTCCGAGCTGCTTTTCCAGTTGACGCTCCAGGTCTGTCTTGCCGATGCGCACGATGAGCTGCTCGCAACCTTGGCCGAAGTGCATGTCGGCCTGCAGGTTCGGCGAAATCATGAAGGCCTGGCGCGAATCGCAATAGAGCTCGTCCCGGCCGATCTTGACCTGCGCCTCGCCCCGGATCGGGATCTGCAGAAGAAAAAAATCTCGCAGCAACGGCGGCCGCACCCGCACGCTGGCGCCATGCCTGTGATAGACGAGTGCAACACCCTCGATGCGTGCACAACCAATGCACACATCGAGCGCCTGATGGCGGCCGACGACTTCGAGTTGATGCGGAACGAACAACGCGCTGATGTGCGCGCGGGCAGAGTCGAGATCATCGGTGCGGAACGAACTGAAGTTGGCCAGCTGCGGCAGCAGGGCCAGCATTGCGGAATTCATACCGGCGGCACCTCAACGTCCAAGCACGAAAAACAACCGTAGAAGCGTCCCATCGCGAAAGCGAGAAGGACGAGGCTCAATGAGGATTCAGCAATAATACTCGTGACCCGCCGTATAACCGCAACACTAGACAGCGCGGCGTTATTGCCACTATCCCGCCATCGCACCCGCCTTATCCCCGCGGCGCAGCGGGTATCAAACCAGGGATCGGACTTCCTGTCATGACCCTCGTGCGAGTTGCACGAGGCGAGGGGAAAGGCCGCATTAACGTTAATCAACGTTCTTGGAAACAGTAACATGCGCGACAGCCTGCAAAGTACGCGCCAGCATCTCGCGATCACGGCCGTGCCGCACATCCAGGCGTTTCTTCCATGCATCCCATTGGCAAAGTCGGTGCCTTCGTCACGTTGCTTGCTCAACCGTTGTGCACCGCGCACGCCCAAGACTCCGCTGCATCGACGAGCACGGCTCTGCAGGAGGTCATCGTGTGGGGACGCTCAGAGCGCCTGTTGGGTAGCGCCGGATCGGCTTCGGAAGGCGTGGTCGGATACGCCGACTTCTCCACGCGCCCGCTGCAGCGAGTTGCCGAATTGACCGAAGTCGTTCCGGGCATGGTTGCCACGGCACACGCGGGCTCGGGCAAGGCGAATCAATATTTTCTGCGCGGCATCAATCTAGATCATGGCACCGACTTCGCCGCCTATTTCGATGGCGTGCCGATCAACCTGCGCAGCCATGCTCACGCACAGGGTTATCTCGATCTGAATTTCATGATTCCGGAGATCATCCGCACGGTCGACTACTACAAAGGAACGCATCACGCGGAGTTTGGCGATTTCAGCGCCGCCGGGGCGGCAAAGTTTTCCACCTACGATCGCCTGCCACGTGGCTTCCTCGAAGCTCGGCTCGGCGCGCACGACGAGTATCGGGTGGTGGGAGCGCAATCGCTCGACCTGCGCAGCGGGACGGTGCTGTATGCCGCGGAGGCCGAGTTCGCCGACGGCCCATGGAAGCTGGCGCAGGATGGACGGCGCTTCAACGGTTTCGGCAAGTACAGCGACAGGAGCGGTGAGTGGGACCGGTCGCTGGAGATGATGGTCTACACGAACGAATGGCGTTCAACGGACCAGATTCCGCAGCGTGCTGTCGATGCGGGGCTGCTGTCGAGATACGGCTACGTGGATCCGGACCTCGGCGGAGAATCGACGCGCATCCACCTGGCCGGGCGATTGCAGAGCGAGACCTGGACCTTGGTCGGGTACGGCACATACTACTCGCTCAATCTGTTCTCGAATCCAACCTATGCGCTGGCGGATCCAGAACATGGTGATGAGATCGAGCAACAGGACCGGCGCTGGATAGGTGGTGCGAGCGCGAAGTATCAGAACGTTCTCAGCCTGGCCGATCGGCCGCTCAGTTACATGCTCGGTGCCGACGTTCGGTACGACGATGTGGGAGCGCTCGGTCTCTTCAATACCGTAAAACGCCGGCGCGTACGAACCGTGCGCGCAGACACGGTACAAGAGCTGTCTGCAGGGATGTACGCGAATGCGGAGTTGCGTTGGACGGATCGCTTCCGCACGAGCGCCGGTGTGCGCGGCGACTTCTATCGGTACGAGGTCGATTCCAACACCAGGAGCAATTCGGGCCACGGCACGGATTCGATCTTCAGTCCCAAATTATCGGCCGCCTATGTCGTCACACCGCAGGTGGAGCTCTATGCGAATGCCGGGCTGGGCTTTCACTCGAACGACGTGCGCGGTGTGACGATCACGGTCGATCCCGTGAGCGGAGCGCCCGCGCAAGCTGTGCCGGCCCTCGTGCGAGCGAAGGGTGCCGAGCTCGGCATGCGCTGGGAGCGCGGCGAGCAGGTTCGGCTTGCGGTGACGCACTTCTGGCTCGAGATGGATTCAGAGCTGGCCTTCGTCGGCGATGCCGGCACCTCCGAGCCAAAAGGCGCTTCAAAGCGTCGCGGCGTCGAAGTCGCTGGATTCTGGCAGCCCGTGCGTCCGCTCGTATTCGACTTCACTGCGGCCTGGACCCACGCGCGCTACACGAGCGCTGCCGGAGGCGGCCGGTACATTCCCAACGCGCACGAATCCGTGCTCGGGGCGGGCGCGACGCTCGCGCTGACAAACGGCTTCACGGCTTCTCTGCGCGTGCGGCATCTCGGACCCGCTCCGCTCATCGAGGACAACTCCGTGCGCGAGTCGTCGAGCACGCTCATCAATCTCGGTGCGAGCTATGCCTGGGATCGCTGGCAGCTCGGGCTCGAAGTGCTCAATCTGCTCGATCGCAAGACGAACGACATTGCGTACTACTTCGAGTCGCAACTGCCCTGGGAGACGCAACCCGTCGAGGACGTGCACTTTCACCCGGCCGAGCCACGGGAGATGCGTGCCAGCGTCACGGTGAAATTTTGAGGGTGGAGGCGGTTTGCCACTTCACGCTAACGTCTGACTCTCCAGCGCGCTGAGCAAAGCCACCGTATGACGAACCCCGTTTCTCCTTTCGAAATCAATCCACCCTCCTCACGCCAGCTGCTCAAGAGCATCGTCATCGCACTGACGGGCGCCTTGTTCGTGTTGGTTTTCATCGTGCTGCCTGCGGAATACGGCATTGATCCCACCGGCGTTGGCGGCGCGCTCGGACTCACGGCGCTGCACGATTCGAAGCGCACGATCCAGATCAAGGACGTCATCGGCGGCAATGAACGTTTCCGCGAAATCAAGGTTGCCAGCGCGGACGATCCTGTTCCCTTGCCCAACCCCGCGGTGTTTCAGCGCAAGTCGATTCCGCCGCGATCGCAGACCGTCACCGTGCATCTCAAACCTGGGCAGGAAACAGAGATCAAGGCAGTGCTCGAGGCAAGCCAGGTCATGATCTATTCATGGCGCGCAACCGGCGGCGAGGTCTACACCGATTTCCACGGTCATGAGCCCGGCGCGGACAACGGCGCATGGGTGCGCTACGACGAGCAGCAGTCCGGCGATCAGGGCAGCGGCTCACTCGTTGCGCCCTTCTCAGGTGAACACGGCTGGTACTGGGTGAACATCGGCGATAAGCCCGTCGAGATCACGTTGACCCTGAGCGGCTACTATTCGGATTACATCGATTACGGTCTCTTGGGTACTTGAGCAACTGCAAAACGCGTCCGAGAGAACGACCGATGCTCCACCCACTCGCGCGCGCTCGCAGTCTGTTGTGTCTGGCGGCTTGCTATGCCCCATTTGCATTCGGGCATGGCGTTGCCGGCGACGACGCGCTCTTTCTGGAGCGCGTCTCCGGAACGCAAGCCATCCCGTTCATCTATCTCGGCGCCAAGCACATGATCACCGGTTACGATCACTTGCTGTTCCTGGCCGGCGTCATCTTCTTCTTGCACCGCCTCAAGGACGTCGCCCTGTACGTCACGCTCTTCGCGCTCGGACACAGCGCGACGCTGCTGATCGGCGTCATCGGCGGAATTCGGGCCAATCCCTATCTCATCGATGCCGTCATCGGGCTATCGGTCGTGTACAAGGCGCTGGAAAACATCGGCGCTCTACGCAAGGTGGGTATCCGAATCGACAGCCGCGCAGCCGTTCTGGTGTTTGGGCTGGCACATGGCTTTGGTCTGTCGACCAAGCTGCAGGATCTCTCCTTATCGAACGAGGGTCTGGTCGGCAACATGATTGCCTTCAACGTGGGGGTGGAGCTGGGCCAGATCGCAGCACTCGCGCTGATGATGCTCACATTCCGCATCTGGCGCAGCAGCGGCGCCTTTGACCGCGGCGCTCATGCCGCCAATGTCGGCATCATGATGGCGGGGTTCGTGCTCACGGGCTATCAGCTCACCGGGTATCTGCTGGCTTCGGGCTGCTGCGGAGATTGGTGGCGGCCGGCGGGCTAGCGAGCTGGCTGGCTGGCCAGAAGGTTCTGTCAGGCTTCTGGCCAGCGGGCCAGCCGACCAGCAAGCCAGCAAGCGCAACACCACGATCTGCAATCAGCTGTTACAGCCCGGAATCCGCCGCGTCGCATTTGTTCTATTTCTTGTCGCCCATGGACAAGCGACGAGGCGGCGATTCCGGCACGCTTCGCTGAACTTGTCTCGATCGTAAGGACCATGCGTCGCTTTTCATTACGTACGCTGCTCCAGGAAGCGAGGAACGCTCATCGAGGTTGGGGGCGCCAGTGGCGCTCCCCGGAGCCGAAGCCTTCCTACGATGTGATCATCGTCGGCGGCGGTGGCCATGGGCTGGCGACCGCGTATTACCTGGCGAAAGAGCACGGCGTGCGCAATGCCGCCGTGTTGGAGAAGGGTTGGCTCGGCGGCGGCAATACCGGGCGGAACACCACGATCATCCGGTCGAACTATCTCTATGACGAGAGCGCGGCAATCTATGACCACGCGGTCAAGCTCTGGGACACGCTGAGCCAGGAGCTGAACTACAACGTCATGTACTCCAAGCGCGGGGTGCTCATGCTCGCGCATACGGTTCATGACATGCAGAGTTTCAAACGGCACGTCTATTCCAATCGGTTGAACGGTGTCGACAACGAGTGGCTGACGCCACAGGAAGCGAAGCAGTTCTGCCCTCCTCTCAACATCTCGCCCGACATGCGCTACCCCGTGATGGGTGCGGCGCTGCAGCGCCGCGGCGGGGTCGCGCGTCACGATGCCGTTGCATGGGGTTACGCGCGCGCGGCGAGCGCGCTGGGCATCGATATCATTCAACACTGCGAAGTGCTGGATATCCGGCGTGATCGCGACGGCGCAGTCAGCGGCGTCGCGACCAACAAGGGTGTCATCAACACTCGACGCATCGGCGTCGTTGCGGCTGGGCACACCAGTGTCATTCTGGCGCGCGCCGGAGTGCGCATGCCGCTCGAGAGCTTCCCACTTCAAGCGCTCGTTTCCGAGCCCGTAAAGCCCGTGTTTCCCTGCGTGGTCATGTCCAACGCCGTGCACGCTTACATCTCGCAATCGGACAAGGGCGAACTCGTCATTGGCGCCGGCACCGATCAATACGTGTCCTACAGCCAGCAGGGTGGATTGCACATCGCGACTCACACGTTGGAAGCGATTTGCGAGTTGATACCGCAGTTCTCACGCCTGCGCATGCTGCGCAACTGGGGCGGGATCGTGGATGTGACGCCCGATCGCTCGCCGATCATCGGCAAGACACCGGTGCCGGGTTTGTTCGTGAACTGCGGCTGGGGCACCGGGGGATTCAAGGCGACGCCCGGCTCTGGACATGTCTTCGCGTGGACGCTCGCGAAGGGTGAGCCGCATTCGATCAACGCCCCGTTTGCGCTCGATCGCTTCCGCAGTGGGCGCCTCATCGATGAGGCGGCGGCAGCGGCTGTCGCTCACTGACAGGCCATGAATGCGCTGATGAGCACGAAGACACCATGTTGCGAGTGACTTGCCCTTATTGCGGGCCACGCCCCGAAATCGAGTTCCGCTGCGGCGGCGAAGCGCATATCGCTCGCCCCGCGCAGCCCGCCACGCTCGACGATCAGGCGTGGGCAGAGTTCCTTTTCTATCGCACCAACCCAAACGGCGTGCACGCCGAGCGTTGGCTGCACATTCATGGTTGCAATCGCTGGTTCAACGCGCTGCGGGACACCGTGAGCGACCGGTTCATCGCCACCTATCGCATGGGCGAGAGTCGGCCGGCCCTGCCCCAACCATAGAACCATGGATAACGTGATGAGCCAGGCTTTCCGCCTTCGCACCGGTGGACGCATCGATCGCAGCAAGCCCGTTCGCTTTCGTTTCAATGAGCAACTGATCGAGGGGTTCTCGGGAGACACGCTGGCGTCCGCGCTGTTGGCCAATGGCGTGCACTGGGTTGGCCGCTCCTTCAAGTACCACCGCCCGCGAGGCATTCTCAGCCACTCCTCCGAAGAGCCGAATGCGTTGCTGAAAGTCAGCCGTGGGCCGGGGCGAATGGATCCCAACAATCGCGCCACCGTGACGGCAGCGGTCGAGGGACTCGTCGTGCATTCGCAGAATCACTGGCCGTCGCTCGAGCACGATATTGGCGCGTTGAACGATCTGCTCGCGCCATTGTTCACCGCAGGCTTTTACTACAAGACCTTCATGTGGCCGCGCTCGTTCTGGGACAAAGTCTATGAGCCGCTGATCCGCTCCGCCGCCGGCCTTGGCACGGCACCGACCGAGCCCGATGCGGATCGCTACGTGCATCGCCACGCCCATTGCGAGGTGCTCGTCGTGGGCGGCGGTCCTGCGGGGCTCGCCGCAACGCTCGCTGCCTCACAGAGCGGTCAACGCGTCATTCTGGTGGATGAGCAGTCCGAGCTCGGCGGCACTCTGTTGCATGATGTGGGCTCGACAATAGATGGAGTGCCAGCCCGCGAATGGCTGCAGCAAACGGTCGCCGCGCTCGCAGCTCGCTCGAATGTCGTCCTGCTCCCGCGAGCCACGGCCTTCGGTTACTACAACCACAATCACGTTGCAGTTCTCGAGCGAGTCACGGATCACCTGAGCAAGCCTTCACCTCTGCTGCCGCGCGAGCGGCTGTGGCAAATCCGCGCGCGCGAGGTCGTGCTGGCCACCGGCGCACACGAACGGCCGCTGGTCTTCGCGGACAACGATCGACCCGGCATCCTGCTGGCGGAAAGCATCCGTGTATTCGTCAACCGCTTTGCAGTGGCTCCGGGCCGGCGCATCGTGATCGGAACCAGCGGGGCGTCGGCCTATCAGGTCGCTGCGGATATCCATGCGGCGGGCATCGAAGT
>DATELY010000300.1:0-33196 GCA_035276085.1 Steroidobacteraceae bacterium
CTGCTTCTGCAGAAATCCGTCTGCAGTCAGTGCATCAAGATACTTCGTCGCGGTCAGGCGCGAGACCTTCAGGTCGTTCTCCACGAATTCGATCTTGGTGTAGGGGTGCATGAATAGATTGTTGATCAGGTCCTGGCTGTAGAACCGGTGTGCGTCGCGTATTCGGTGTTTGTAGTCCATGAGCGCGGTTTTGATATTCGCGATCGTCGTGATCGACTCCGCTGCGGTTTGCTCGACTGCACTGAGCATGTAGAGCAGCCACGCTTCCCAGTCGTCGTGGTCACGGACCTCCTGCAACAAGCGGTAGTAGTCGATCTTGTTCTTGACGATGTAGCGGCTGAGATAGAGAACGGGAATGTCGAGGAGCTTCTCTTTCACCAGGTAGAGGACGTTGATGATTCGCCCGGTACGACCGTTGCCGTCGTAGAACGGATGGATGCTCTCGAACTGATGATGGATCAGCGCCATCTTGATGAGCGGGTCGGCATCGAAGACGGCCGAGTCGTTGATGAAGCGTTCGAGATCGCGCATCAGCACTGCGACCGTCTCGGGATCCTGCGGCGGTCTGTAGACGGTGCGACCTCCGCCATCCTTCAGCTCGGTGCCGGGGAGCTTGCGAAAGCCGGCATTGTTCAATTCCAACTTCGCGTGAATCGCCAGGATGTGGTTGTTCGTCAGCAGGTCGCTCTGCACGACCTCCTCGAAGCCTACGCGTAGCGCCTGTCGATAGCGCAGCACTTCCTTTGTCGCCGGATTGGCTGGCGATTCCGGGTCGATGCCGTCCTTGAACAGCTCGTCGTGTGTCGTCACGATGTTCTCGATAGCGGAGCTGTCCTTTGCTTCCTGAATACCGAGGGTGTTGATGAGGATGGCCTGATTGGGAATCGAGGCCGCGACGCCTTTGAGCTCGGCCAGCTGACGACTTGCGGCCGCCAGCCTCTTCAAGATCACTGGCGTCTCGAAGCGCGCGGGAGGCAGGTGTTCGAGCGGGCGCAGGTCAGCCATTCGGGATCTCCCCGGATCCGACATGTATAGAAAAGAGGCTTTTTCTATACATGTCGGACGGGACGTGTATAGAAAACCGGGATCCTCTTTGCACGTGCTGTGGGGATTTCATCAGCTTTAGTGCCATTCGTCGTAGCGGCTCGTTCGGCCTGTCAGTTTTCTGGCCGCGCAGCGTATGCAAGCCCCACACCCATGTCACGCTGCCTGCGCAATAGTGGGAAGAAGGCGACAATCAGATGTTGACGCTTCGGGCAACCCTGTCGGGACCAAGCGGCGCAGCCGCGGGCGCAAAACTCACTCTAACGCTGCGTCCTTCGTCTCCCGCAAGAACAAAGTGCCGATGACGACAGTCATCGCCGCGACGGCGATCGGATACCACAGGCCGTTGTAGATGTTGCCGGTTGCCGCGACGATGGCGAACGACGTTACGGGCAGGAAGCCGCCGAACCAGCCGTTGCCGATGTGGTACGGCAGTGACATCGACGTGTAGCGGATGCGGGTGGGGAACAAACCGGCTTTCGCGAGCACGGATTTCGCTACGTCGCACGAGCGGGTGAATGCGGCTTTGCCGACCGGATCGAACTGAAACGAACAGTCCTTGGCGCTGGCGAGCACCGTAACGGGCGCGCTGGCCACGGCGCGTTCCAGCGCCGGGTTGGCGTAGTGCGTCAGCCCCTTGAACACGGGGAAGTACGTGAGCACAGCGAGCAGGCAACCCGCCATGATCAGCTTCGCGGCCTTGGGGTCGACCTGCAGAATCTTCTCCAGGAAGAACAGCGCGTAGAACTGCCCGCCGTACCACACCACGGTTGCCCGGCCGTCGCCCCCACGAGGGCCAGCAGCACGATGCGGCCATTGCGCCAATTGCCGAAAGCCTCCGTGAGCGGTGCCTTGGGAGATAGAAGTCGTACCACTCGAACACCGTCCCGAGCGCCGCAGCGAAGATCACTCGCCGATGCGAAACGTCGATGGCGGTCCGGTCGGTGTCCCTGATCTTGTCCGTATTGCTGACCACGCTTCCCCCACGATGCAGCGCCCTACATAACGGCTGCTCGTGCGGCACGCAACCGATTTGTGCGTACCGTACCGGCCTCTTGTCATCGAACCGGCACGACGCGGTCACCCGGCTGTCATGGGCCGCTGGCTAACTGCGCGCGCCACAGGTCACGAGATTCCTTGGTCAGTGACAGAGCCCGACGAGCGATATCACTACCGCGCCATTTGGCTGTCCGACATCCATCTCGGCACGGCCGGCTGCCAGGCGTTCTATCTCCTCGACTTCCTGCGCAATCACAAGAGCGACACACTCTATCTCGTGGGTGACATCCTCGATGGATGGCAGCTGCGGAAGGGTTGGTATTGGCCGCAGGCCCATAACGATGTCGTGCAGAAGATCTTGCGGGTGGCGCGCAAGGGTACGCGCGTCGTGTATGTGCCGGGCAATCACGATTCGTTGTCGCGTCAGTTCATCGGACTGTCATTCGGTGGCATCGAAGTCGCGGAAGAAGCCATTCACACGACTGCAAAAGGCCTGCGCCTGTGGGTCACGCATGGCGATCTGTTCGACGGCGTCATGCAGCACGCCCGCTGGCTCGCGCATCTCGGCAGCGTCCTCTATGAGCTCCTGCTGAAGCTCAACCGTCACATGAACAGCGTGCGTCTGCGACTCGGCCTGCCCTACTGGTCGATGTCACAGTACGTGAAACATCAAGTGAAGAACGCGGTCAGCTTCATCACACAGTTTGAAGAAGTCATGACGGCCGAAGCACGGCGGCGCAACTGCGATGGCGTCGTCTGCGGTCATATTCACAAAGCTGAAATCCGCACCATCGACGGGCTGCTCTATTGCAACGATGGCGACTGGGTCGAAAGCATGACCGCGCTCGTCGAGACGTTCGAAGGCGAGCTGCAGCTCGTGCATTGGCGTTCGCGCCTGTCCGCACCGCTCAATCTCGGCCGCGTCGATGAGGTCAACGTGGCAGCCGCATGACAACGCCCATCCTTCAGCAACGCGCACTGCGCGATGAGGCATCCACATGAGAATCATGATCGTCACCGACGCATGGGAACCGCAGGTCAACGGCGTCGTGCGCACGATGAAGAACACGCGCGCCGAGCTGGAGGCCATGGGGCATACGGTGGACTACGTCACGCCGCTCGAATTCAAGACGGTGCCCTGCCCCACGTATCCGGACATCAGCCTTTCGCTGTTTCCGTTCAAGCAGGTGGCGGCGCGTCTGAGCGAGTTCGATCCCGATGCGCTGCATCTGTCTACCGAAGGACCGCTGGGCCTGGCCGCGCGACGCTGGGCGATGCAGCGCAAGCATCCGTTCACGACGGCGTATCACACACGGTTCCCCGAGTACGTGCATGCGCGGACGCTGATCCCCTATTCGTGGACCTATGCGTATCTGCGCTGGTTTCACGGTCCTTCCAAGGCGATCCTCGCGCCGACGGAGGTGGTCGTGAAGGATCTCGAAAAGTGGGGCTTCAACAACGTGCGGCTGTGGTCGCGCGGCGTGGATCACCAGATCTTCCATCCACGCAAGGTGAACAAGCTGCAGACGACGCCACCCATCTATCTGTATGTGGGCAGAGTCGCCGTGGAGAAGAACGTCGAGGCGTTCCTGGAGCTGGATTTGCCAGGATCCAAATGGGTCGCTGGCGCAGGGCCTGCGGTCGAGCGTATTCGCAAGCGCTTTCCCGAAGTGAACTATCTCGGCGTACTCAATCAGCAGGAGCTGGCGGATGTGTATGCCTCGGCCGATGTGTTCGTGTTTCCGAGCAAGACCGATACGTTCGGGCTGGTGCTGCTCGAAGCGCTCGCCTGCGGTCTGCCGGTGGCTGCGTATCCCGTCACCGGACCGCTGGATGTGCTGGGTGATTCGAAGGCCGGCGCGATGCACGAGGATTTGCGCACCGCCTGCTTGAATGCGCTCAAGTTGAAGCGGGAGGATGCGGTGGAGCATGCCAAGAAATTTTCATGGCGCGCGGCTACCGAGCAGTTTCTGAGTTATCTGTATCCGCGCAGTCGGGTGGCGGAAGCCAATGAGGCGGTGCGGGTCAGGGGCTGAGGGGACTTGTTGTCGGTGGCTCATGGTTTGCCCCCACCCCAACCCTCCCCCGCTGCGCAGGGGAGGGAGTAAGAATCACGCTGCAAACTTCTGCCCCCTCCCTGCGCAGCGGAGGGAGGGAGTAAGAATCACGCTGCAAACTTCTGCCCCCTCCCCTGCGCAGCGGAAGGAGGGAGTAAGAATCACGCTGCAAACTTCTGCCCCCTCCCCTGCGCAGCGGGGGAGGGTTGGGGTGGGGGCAAACCGCACTATCCGCAGCCACCAACCATCCCCCACACCGCACTCCCACAAATCACTGCCGGAATCACCCACCGGCTGTTCACCGCGAACAGCACACCCAACGCCATCACGAACAACACCGCCGCCTCGACGTCCGTCACGGCGCTGCGCACGATGCCGATGGCCGTCGCCGCGATCAGGCCCACCACCGCGGCCATCACACCATCGAGAACCACTCGCACCCGTGGTGCGCTCAGCAGGCGTTCGAAGAACTGATGGCCGACGAGCGTGAAAGCGAACGCGGGAACGAAGACGCCCGCGGTGATGAGCAACGCACCGGCCAGCCCGCCGCCGACGTAGCCGACGAACGTTGCGAAGATGATCAAGGGTGCCGGCAGCAAGCCGGACAGCGCGACGCCGTCGAGGAACTGTGCATTGCTCATCCAGGCATGAGACGACAACACCGCATCGTGTTGTAGCAGCGGAATCGCGGTGTACGCGCCGCCGAAAGTCAGCAGTCCCGCTTTCAGTCCCGAGGCAAGCAGCGCGAGGTCCGACGGTTGCTGCAGATCGCGATTCGCTGCCGCCTGCGCGAGCAACGAGTCAGCGGACCCGAGCGCCAACGTGGCGGCCGCGCCGGTCACTGCAACAATGACGAGCCATGGCTTGCCCAACGCATGGCGGCCGATGCGAAACACGGCTCGGACGATCAACGCCGCAACCGCAACCTGCATTGCACCGAAGATCGGTGCCACGGCTGCGCTCTGCAGGCCGAAACGCAGATAAGCCCAGGACAGCACCAGCACGAGCAGGAGCCCTGGCAGCATGAACCCCGCTCCCGCAAGCAAGCCGCCCAGGCGCCCGCGCGCCAGCATGCCGAAGTAGACGCAGAGCTCGTGCGCTTCAGGGCCTGGCAGCACTTGATACACGGCGAGCACGCGATTGAACTGTTCACGCGAAACCCACCGCTCCTCCTCCACCAGTTCCTGGCGGATCATGCCGATCTGGGCAACGGGACCGCCCCACGCGAGACAGCCGAATCGCAGGAAGCGCAAGAAGAGCCGGCCAAATGGTTCGTGCGGAACGAAGGGTTCGCTCGGCGAGGCGGATGCTGTGAGGAGTTCGCTGTTCATCGAGTCGGCATCATCGGTCGCTCGTGTGTCACGCGTACGCTGAGCGATGCAGCCGGGCAGAGTCAATGGCGCAGGAACCCATCGGTTATTGTCTTTGACCCAACCTGGTGTGGTGAGCTAGAAATTCGCGTACGTTCGTCAGCACGCAATGGCGTGAGGGCGTCATGGCGAGATGGCGTCAAGCGCGTGATTTCTGACGCCATTACGCCATTACGCCATTTCCTCTCGCCGAATTGACGTTCACGCATTACTGATTCAAACAGTAGCTTACGGTCGATAGAAAACGGGCGAGGTCCAGGCTCGCTCCTGAATCGCAGCGGGCACGCTGGTGGGCAGCGGCAACTTGTTCTTCACGGCCAGCAGCGTCGTCCAGCGAGGCGTGGGTATCTCGAGCACGCGCGCGTAGTACACCGCTGCCTGCTGCGCGTCGAACTGCGGGTCCTGCCATTCACCGACGAGCTCGACGGCGCCGATATCGTTCTTGTACGTCGCGGTTTCCGTGTTCACGGTCGAACCAACGCTCGGCAGCTTGCCGTTCTCATCGAGCTTGCGATTGCCGGACCAGGCGATATCGAATACCTGTTCCCTCTGAGCATCATCCTCGAGCCAGACCTTCACGATCTGAATGCGATCGAGGTTGGCACCGTCCGGATCCTTGACGGCATGCGCGATGAAGCGCGGAGAGCCGCCCTTTCCGGCTGCGCTCGAACCGAGCAGATCGGCACCCATGGGCACACCGCCCGCGTACGCACGCTTCACCCAATCGCGTTGCTTCGTGATCCCGGGTGCGTAGTTGAAGCCCGAGAAGAAGCGCACGCGCGGTCGCGTACCGGATGTCGCGAAGGTCTCGCGGCGATACAGCGCATCGAAGATCGCTTCGCGCGTATTCGATTCGGCCCACACGCCGGCGAGACCGCCTGTGCTGACCTTCACGCCGTGCAAGGTCGTCGAGTCCTGCAGCAGCTTCTTCACGTCGAGCGCAGGATCTGCGAGAGCGGGCGTGTCGTTCTCGGTGCTGCGAGAGAGTCCGCTGTGATAGTCGCTGGAACCGATGAGGCCGAACTGGAACGGGTTGGTGCCGGTGCGTTTTTCGATCTCGAGACCACGTGCGTATGCCTGGCGCACATAGCTGCCGTTGATGCTGCTCGGGCGTTGGAGCGTGAGCAGATTTTCGATGAGCTCGAAGCCCGCGAAGTCATCGTTCGGGGACAGCTCGGGGCGCGTTTCGCTCGTACCTTTGTGTTGCGTGATCTCCACCAGGCGTTCGATGCTCGCGCGTGTTTCCGCGTACTCGCGTGTAATCGGGCTGTGATTCGAGTCGGCATACGACCACATGAGTCCATCGCTCACGTTCGCGTTGTGAGGAATGGCGATGGCCTGGATACCCTGCGCGCGTTGATGCGCGATGTAGCGCCACAAGTCCTCCGGATTGGCCGAATCGAGCGAGGAGAACGGCACCTGCGGATACTTCGGTCCGCGGAAGATCACGTTGCGATGCAGGTTCGCGCCATTCGGCATGGCGGACCATTCGTACGCGACGAACGTCGTGAAGCGGCCGGGTTGATAGAACTTCTCCGCCGCGTCGATCTGTCGCTGCCAGTTCGACTTGAGGAAGCCTTCCTGCAGTAGATCCGCTTCCGGCGGCACGCCGCTGCCGAACGCGCCTGAGAACGTGTAGAGCAGGCCCCAGCGCTGCTCCAGCGTCAGGCCGGGTAGTATCTTGCCGAGCTTGGTATTGCCGAGCGGACCGTTGGGTTCCGCGGCCAACCGCATCTGACCGAGGTACTCCGAATGATCTGCGACGCCGAGAAAGTCGAGCGGTTGTCCGCGGCTCACCTTGCGGCCGTCATGCTCGATCTCTTCTCCGCGCGCAAAGCGATAGGCCTCTTCTGGAAAAATGCGCGTGCCGAACAGGAACGCATCGAACGACATGCCGGTATGCAGGTGCAGCTCACCGAAGTACGCGTTCTTCAGTGGGTTCGGGGCGATTTTCGGCGCGTTGCTCTGCGCCGCTGCGCAGCCCATCCAGGTGCTTGCGAGTGCAATGGCCAGTCCCAGCGACGATCGTGTTCTTGTCATCTTGATGCAGCTCCGTGAGTCATGAGTTTCATAGGAAGGCGTGAATGCGCTCGAGCAGCCAGAACGAGGCCAACGAGCCGATTGCATACGGCGGCAGCCAGTCGAGACGGCGTGTGAGCTGCGGTGCCCAGCGCAGCAGTGCGCGGGATGCGAGCAACAACACCGCGATGAAGGTCAGCTGCCCGACTTCGATGCCGATATTGAAGAGCAGCAGCGCAGTCGGAATCGCATGCGCGGGCAGTCCGACTTCGCTCAAGGCGCCTGCGAAGCCCAGACCATGCAGCAGGCCGAAGCAGAACGCGACGGCCCACGGTGCGCGTTGCGCGAGACTCGTTCGGCGCTGGCGCGCATGCAGGATCTCGACAGCGACATAGACGATGCTCAACGCAATCACCGCTTCCACCGGCGCGGCGGGAACATGGACGTAACCCAACGCCGCAGCCCCGAGTGAGATGCTGTGCGCGACGGTGAATCCTGTGATCGTCTTGATCAGCTTCCGCGTATTGCCCACGAGCAGCATCAGCCCGAACACGTAGAGCAGGTGATCGATGCCGCTCCAGATATGCGTGAAACCCAGCTCGAGGTACTCACGCACCGGCGGCGCGACTTTCTGCGGATTCGGAACGGTGAAGCTCGGCGCCGTGGGCTTGAGCAGTTGCGTGAGCTCCGTCCCGTCGGCATACGCGATGCGCACGAGGACATCGGTGATCGTGCGCTCGAGCCCCTCGACTTTGATCCGTGCTCCCGCGAGCGCCCCGTGCGGCGGGACAATGCGCCACTCGCGTTCGTAGAAGGAATCGGTATGGATGCTGTTCTGTGGTGCCCGATCGAGCCATCCCGTCGATATCTTCGGCACCAGCGGCGTCCCATAAGCACCGGCGACCGGCTGCCTCCAGACGATGCGGATCGCGTCACCACTTTCGGTCACCTCCAGATAACCCGGCCGCACTTCGTGACCGTGAACGGGAGAAGCCACGCAAATGAGCAGCCACAGCACGCGATGCAGCCAACGACTCATTGCGCTGACTCAGCGCGGCGAACGATCTCGTAGCGGGAACGCAGCGTGTCGAGCTGACGGCGATTCGAGGCTGCCGCGGCATCCTCGAGATAAGCGGCTTGCACTTCGGCGCGCACGCTGGCGAAAGGCGGGATCGTCTGGACCTGCTGGCCGAGCGGTCGTACGAGGTGCCATCCATAGCCGGAGCGAACGGGCTGCGACCATTCGTGGGCGCGCGTGGCGAACAACGCCTGCACGACGGGCGTGTCGCCGAAAATCTGCCTGGCATCGGCAGACGTCCAGTCACGGCCGTCGACCTGTAGCGGGAACGCATCGCCCGCGTCGGCCGCACTGATGCTGCCGCTCGCCAATTGCTCACGTGCTCGACGAGCATTCGCTTCCGCTGCGGGCCAACCCGCGCGCTCCGGACTGAAGTAGACCTGCTCGAAGCTGACGGTTGCCGCCGTCGCGAAGCGTTGCGCGTGCCGCTGGAAGTACTCACGGAGGTCCGTCTCACTCGGCGATGGCGGTACGGTGAGGTCACGCTGCAGGAACTGCACCTTCTGGATCAAGCGACGGCGCACGATTTCATCGTCCTGATCCAGACCCATGCGCAAGGCTTCGCGGTACATCACTTCATCGTCGACATAGTTCTCCACGAGCCGCCGCAGCTGCTCCGGTGTCGGCGCCGTGCCGTTCTGGGCCTTCTGCAGCTGGATGATCCGTTGCTCGAGCGTTCGATCGACGACGATCTGCCGTTGCGCATCCGACTGTGCCTGCTCGATCAGATGCGCGACGATGAAGATGAGCGCACCGAGCGCTAGGAAGTGAGCCAGCGGCTCTCGCTTCAGTTGCTGCCAGAGATGACATACGCGCCAGCGAGCACGTGGCAGTTCTGCGGAAACATGAGCTGAAACCGATGCCATGACGAGGAACACACCTGCTGCTGCGACCGACGGGCCGCCTGGGTGCGGAACTCTAGTGGTCGCACGGTCACGCTGTCGGTCGTCGGCGAGTAACGATCGGGTGACAGATCTCAGTCGAGGTCATCGCGCCAATGCGTATGGAAGCGCAGGTGAAGGCGCAATTCGACAATTGCGGCAGGCTCACGCTGGTAACAATGGCATGAGCACATGAGCAAAACCAAGGTCGGCCGCTACTGTTCTCGAAGTTCCCGCAAGCGCTCATCGAGCCGGGACGGACTCCAGCAGATCGCGTCGCGGCTCGATCCACGGCACGCCCCACCGCGGACATCGCTGCGGACTGCCTTCCTCGATGTCGATCTCGGCAAAGCCAGGGGCTGGTTCGCGGTCGTAACGCAGGTCACCCAACCGCACGACTTGCGCGGATTCACTCAACCACGGGATGCGCGCGAACTGCAGCAGTGCATGCGCTTCGCAGCGTTGCCGCGCCAGTTGGCGCAGGGCGATGCGCGACATGATCAACTCGCCGTGCCACTGCAGCTCGCCGTTGTCGGGCACAGAGACAGCCCGCAGCGGCGCGGAAGTCGGCAGATTCAATCCGCGCGTGGGGCATGTCGAGGCCGGAATCCAATCGGGCGCCAACGACAAGACGGCCCGGCGTACCGAAAACGATGCCGCGTCGCGGCTCTGTACCAGCATTACTTCCCAGCACACGGGATTCATCGGCATGGGACTGCGCATCGCATCGAGCAGTGGCTCGGTCGGCATCGCTCGCCTCAGCGCTGCGTGCAAACGCGCTTCAGCGGTGGCGCCCGCCGAGAGAAACATCGCCGTGAACGCGAGCCAGACGATGACGCCGGTGACCGCTGCTCGTGGAGGGGAGAGCTTGTATCCCACGTAAAGCATGACCGCGCTCAACACAATGAATGCGCCGAGCAGCGGCCATGGAACCATCTGCGTACCGAGGCCGAGCCAGATTCCCGCAACGAGTGCGAGCACGACCAATCCTCGCGCGCACGTCGATCGCAGCAGGAACACGAGGGGTGCACTGGCGGCCCAGAACAGCGGCTCGATGATGAACACGGCATCGCCGTAGCGCCAGCGATTGTCGAAGGGCCAGTAAGGATGCACGCCATAGCTGTTCGTGGCGTCCATTGCGATATGCAGCAGCGGACCGAGAAGCACGGCGACCCACAGCGCACGTCGTTCCAGAGGCAACGGCACGACCTTGCGTCGTCGCCACAGCCACTCGTACAGCAACCCCATTCCAAGCGACAGCAACAACGCACCGAGGATCGTGTGCGTATGCCCGCGATGGTGGAGCAGATAATCGAGCTTGCCCTGACCGACGGTCGTGTACAGCAGATCCAGATCGGGCAGGTTGCTGCCGATCGCCAGTGTCGGCACGAAGAGGCGGCGGCGTGCTTCCAGCGGCAGCGACCGCAGGCAGCAGCGGGCAATAGCTTCCCCCAGCAACGCTCCGACGAGCGTATGCGTCACGTTGTCCATGCACCCTCACCCGATGAAATAAGCCAGCACGAAGACGCCGAGCATGGAGAACGCAATCGCAATCTTCACCAGCGTGCCGAAGATGAGACCGAGCCACGTGCCGATGCCGACGCGGCCGGCAGTCGTCATGCGGCCATGCACGGACAGCTCGCCCACGACTGCACCGAGGAACGGCCCGAATACGAGTCCCGGCAAGCCGAAGAACACACCGATCACGGCGCCGACGAACGCGCCCCAGATGGCTCGCCGGCTCGCGCCGACCCGTTGGGCGCCCAGCGCGGAGGCCGCGAAGTCGACGATTACGCTGATCGCCGTCAGCACACCGAGCACCGTCAGCGACAACCAACCGATGCGCTGAAAGTCATCGCCCCATGCCGCGAGCAGCATTCCCGCATACATGAGCGGAACACCCGGCAATGCCGGTAAGAAAATACCGAGGAAGCCGGCGAGGATGAGGAAGATGCCGAGAAGCCATTGCCAGCTCGCTGTCATGGCGGATCAGAGTCCTAGTCCACGAGAAAATCAAGCCTCGCGCGCTCGGGCAGCATCCGTATACTCGCAAGCCTCCCCCGTTGCGAAGCCCGCGCCATGTGGTTCAAGAACCTCGTCGTCTATCGTTTGCCCGCCGGTTGGTCCGTGTCCGCGGCGGAGCTGGAGGAAAAGCTGGCACAGCGCGTGCTGCAGAGCTGCGGCCCCTATGACATGCAGACGAGCGGCTGGGCATTTCCCAGTCCCGCCGAGCGCTTCGTGCATACCGTGCAGCGTCAACACCTCATCGCGCTCGCAGTCGATCAGAAGATCCTGCCTGCATCGGTCATCCGTCAAGTCACGCTGGAGCGCGCGGCAGCCCTGCAACAGGAGCAGGGTTATCCCGTAGGCCGACGCCAGATGCGCGAGCTCAAGGAGCGCGTGACCGAGGAGCTGCGCGCACGTGCATTGACCAAGAGGCGCCTGACTCGCGCCTGGATCGATCCCGAGAACGGCTGGTTCGTGGTGGATGCCGCGGGCCTGCCGCGCGCCGAGGAACTCGTGACCGCGTTGCGCGACGCGCTGGAAACGTTTCCCGTGCAGCTGCTCGAAACGGAAAGTTCAGCGGCGCGCGGCATGGCCGCCTGGCTGATGCTCGGCGATGCACCGTTGCGATTTGCCATCGATCAAGATCTGGAGCTGCAAGCCGCCGACAAGACCAAGGCGACCATTCGCTATTCGCGTCATCCGCTCGAGGGCAAGGAAATCCAGCAACATCTGTCCGCGGGCAAGTACCCGACACAGCTCGGTCTCACGTGGAACGACCGCATCGCCCTCATCCTCACCGAGAAGCTGCAGCTGAAACGCGTGCAGTTTCTCGACATCAACAAGGACAAGCCCGAGGACGAACAGCGCGATGCGCTGGAACAGTTCGACATCGACTTCGTGTTGATGACCGGTGAGCTGGCGCAGTTGTTGAGCGATCTGGAGCAGGCGCTGGGCGGGCAGGTGGAGAGAAAGGCAGCGTAACGGTTCGTTCGCTGGTCATCGATTCATCGCGCCTCGGCCTCGCAGCGCACTCCCTGCAGGACGTACTCCTTGGCCGTGCGCTCGTGCTTCAACACGCATTCATCGCCCACCTTCATGAGCCGGAAAGACTCCGGCGTTCGCGTTTCCCGTCCCTGCAGCACACGTCCGCTCGCATCGCGTGGCCGGGCGGGATCCAGCAGCAGCTGACTCGACGCAGTCAGCGCATCCGGCGCGAGTAACACTTCGCGGCCCTCCAACCCTTGCGCCACTGCGTTGGCGAGCACGGCTCGGGTGGCGTCATCGACGTTCGACAGTCTCGCGGGCACGGGACCTTGCGCTGGCCGTCCTGCACAGGCAGCGAGCACCGCGGCGGAAATCAGCACTGCGCTGAAACGGAAAAGACTCATCGCGCGCGATCGAGAATGCGATTGGTGAGCAATGGTGACTTGTACGCGTGACCTTCGATCGCACCCAAGGTCGGCTTGTTGAAGCCGCTACCGGCGACGGCACTCGCGGGCGGACAGGTCTGAGTACTTTGGTATCGAAGCGCGGCTGCGAAGCGCGCCTCCTGCACATCGCCCAGCGCATGTTCGAAATCATCCGCCACCAGACAGCCGACGACTTGCGATGGGTCGGAGAGGCTCGGACTCGACGTGGGCACGAAGCCATCCGCGTACTCACCGAAGCCTTTATCGTTGATGCCACGGAACTGGATCGAAAAATACGTCGTGCCGCAATTGTCTTCGGGGTAGAAGCCGTACGGCTTGCCACACGTGCGCGCGCCGATCTGGATCACGTCGACATCCACCCCGCGGAGGCTGTTGATGATCGATTCACTGGCTGAGCACGTGTCGCCGCTCGTGAGCACGAACACACGCGTCAGGTCGAGCGTCGGCAATGCCTGCCCGCGAATGGCCGGATCGATGTTGGCGGTTGCGAGGAACGGTGTGGGCTCGAGCGCCTCGCCCGTCACCGGGTCCGTGTTGGGATGCTTGTCGTTGAACTGCAGTTGTTCGAACGTCCGGCCGGTTGTCCGGGCGCTGCCGGCGATCATGTAGGCGAGCTCGCTCGCGATCGCAAGATAGCCGCCGCCGTTGTAGCGGACGTCGAGCACGAGATCCGTGATGCCAGCGGCATCCAGCTGGCTCACCGCATCCTTGAGGCGAGCCTCGGATGTCGCGATGTGATCGTTGAAGAGTATGTAGCCGACGTTGCCGCCGGTCAGCGGCTGCACCGTCGACACGGTTGGAACGGGATTGGATGTGATGCTCGCTGAGACGAGGCTGACCATGCGTGTCGCGCCGTTCAGATCCTGCAGGACGAACTGATGTGTCTGGCCGGTTGTGCTGGGAAACAACCCTTCGTTCAGCGTGTCGAAATCGGCCTGCGTGCTTGCAGTCGCGATACTCACGCCATCGACGCTGAGCACTTCCACTCCGCGTGTGACGTTGTTGGCGGCAGCCGGGGAGCTCGCCTCCTGATAGGCAGTGACGACGCGAAGAGCAGATCCGGTCTCGAAGATCACCCACTGCGCACCGTAACCCGCTGACACACCCGACTGCGACAGCGCCTGCCATTGCGCCGTTGGGTACGTGAAGTGGAATCGATCCTTGTCATTCCCCGATGCCGTGATCGCGCTCGTCTTGAGGACGCCGAAGTAGCTCTCTGTATTCGAGTACGTGGCGGGATCCACGTCCGGCACCTCGCTGTACCAGAGGTACAAGTCGTTGGTCCACGAGCGCAGGAAATTGTTTTCGTCGGTGCGCGTGCCGGCCTGATAGGGCTGGCCGGTTTCGGCGTCGGTCCCGGGCCTGCTCACGCACTTGTTCGCGAAGGTGCTCTTCGGTTGGAAAACGCCCGCTTGCCACGAGGGCGTGAACACCGTGTTGTTGTCGCCGCCTCCGCCTCCCCCACCGCCGCAACCGGCCAGCGATGCGAACGCGACGAGCGCGACGCAGCGTTTGAATTCGGACAAATATCGCATTGCGGTCGGGTAGTGCATGGCCAGCGAACATCCATTTGCCGTGGCGGACGTTTGTAGCACAGACGCGGCGGCCCGCCGTGACGGCCTTCACGAGAGTGGGAGCCGAGACAAGCGACTACAGTCAATCTCCGGCGAAGACGTTCAGGACTGCGTGGTTTGCGGCTGCGGTTGACGTCGGGCCACGAAGCGATACGTGAGCAACCAGCACGCCATGGCCCACGCTGCCCCCGCACACCAACCGGCGAGCACATCCGTGGGCCAATGCACACCCAGGTATACGCGGCTGAACCCGATCATCAACGAGATCGCCACAGCGCAGGTCATGACATAGATCCCGACCCGGCGTGAGCTCGCTTCGGCCATGAGGACGCCCAGCGTGAGATACGCGGCAGTCGCGACCATGGCATGTCCGCTCGGAAAACTCGCCGATGTGACATCGACGAGGTGCGTCACGACATCGGGGCGTGTGCGTGAGAACACCGCCTTGAGCGCGTTCATGACGACGGCCGCGCCGCCGACGGAAATCGGCACCATCACCGCGGAAATGAACTTGCGGGATGCGAGCAAGTAGCCCGCAGTGAAGATCGTGAGCAGCGCCAGCACGGACGTGCTGCCCAACGACGTGAGATCGACCATGGCGTTCACCAGCCACTCCGGGCCAATCGGTCGAGCGCTGTCGGTCGGCTGACGTAAGGCGAGCATGACCATGCGATCGAACTCGTGACTGCCGCCTTCGTTCATGTCCTCCGCCAGATCGACAAAGGCAAGCAGCCCACCCGCGACGACGAGCAGCGCCAGGAGGACAGCGAACTCAGCGCGCGCCCATGCATAGCCCACGCTCATCCATTGCCGCGCGAGCGTCAGCATGCCGTTGCACGCGCCGTGCGCGCGGCGATGGTCAACATGATGGCTCCGCCACCGAACAACAGCAGCAACGACAGCAATGCAAAACGCGAATTGCCGCTGAGCGACGCGCTAATGCCAATCAGCGCCGGTCCGAGCACGGCAGCGAACTTGCCCATCATGTTGTAGAAGCCGAAGAACTCGGCCGCACGCTCTGCCGGAATCAACCGCGCGTAGTACGAGCGGCTCAGGGCCTGGATGGCGCCCTGCACGCAGGCGATGGCGATCGAGAGTGCGTAGAACTGCGTCACTGAAGTCATGGTGACCGCGTAGCACGTCACGCCTGCGTAGATGAGGATGCCGGCTGCGATGCCCACGAACGGTGTCACCCGATCCCCCAGCCATCCGAACAGAAACGTGGCGGGAAAGCCGATGAACTGAATCATGAGGATGGCCGTGACCAGGCTCGAGCTCGGAAAGCCGAGCGACAGGCCATAGTCCACCGCCATCTTCTGCATCGTGTTCACGCCGTCGATGTACAGCCAGTACGCGAGCAGGAAGACGAATGCCGCACGATAGCGACGAATCTCGCGAAACGTCCGCGCGAGCTCGACGAAGCTGCGCTTGAAGGCGCCGGCAGCGCGCGTCTTTGCCTGGCGGTTGCGCACGTACAGGAAGATCGGAATGGCGAATAGCGTCCACCACACTGCAACGAGGGCGAAGGACACGCGCACGGCAGCCACGGCGTCGGGTAAACCGAAGGTCTGCGGTTTGAGGCTCATCCACACGTTGACCGCGAGCAACACACCACCGCCGAGGTAGCCGATCGCATAACCGGCGCCGGACACCGAATGCAGCCGCTCGCGCGGCGCGACGTCGATCAGCAATGCATCGTAGAAGATGATGCCGCCCCAGAAGCCGATCGAGGCCACACCGAAGGCCAGCGCCGCCACGGGCCACTCGCCCTTGCCGATCACGCTGAGCAGGGCCGTACCGACAACACCGAGCGCCGTGAATCCCGCAAGCAACTTCAACCGTGCGTTGCCTTCGTCGGCGAGTGCGCCGAGCCATGGCGCCAGCACTGCGACGAGAAAACTTGCAGCGCTATTCGTGTAGCCCAACCACGCCGTGCTTTCGGTCGCCGAGAGCCCCGCACCCCAGTACTGTTTGAAGAAGATGGGAAAGAACACGACCATGACGGTGGTCGCAAAGGCGGAGTTGGCCCAGTCGTAGAAGGTCCAAGCGATGATCTTCTTGTTGTCTTGCTTGGGTGGGGTCACGTCGGGCTCCGGGACTCAGCGCGTCGCTGCACAATGCTCAGGTTGGCGTCCCTTCCCTTGCGAAGCGGGGGAAGGACAGGATGGGGGCGCTTGAGGTCACTGACGTCGCATCCACCTGCCCCCACCCTGTCCCTCCCCCGCTACGCTGCGCTTCGCAAGGGAGGGGACGCACGGTCAAGCGTCCTATCGGGTTCACGCCGCCACAGCCAAGTGCTCACGCGTCTCGCGGAAATTCAAGTCCGGCCAGCGCTCCAGCGTGAGACTCAAGTTGACTCGCGTCGGTGCGAGATACACCAGCGCGCCCGAGTGATCCATCGCGAGATTCTCGTGCGATTTCACTCGCAGCTCTGCCACCTTCTTCGCATCGCCATACACCCAGCGCGCGGTGTACACGTTCACGTTGTCGAAGCTGCATTGCACGCCATACTCGTCCTGCAGACGGAAGGCGACGACCTCGAACTGCAGCTGGCCCACTGCGCCGAGAATGAGATCGTTGTTGCGTAGCGGACGGAAGAGCTGCGTCGCGCCTTCTTCGCACAATTGATCCAGGCCCTTTTGCAGCGCCTTCATGCGCAACGGATCGCGCAGCACGACGCGGCGGAACAGCTCGGGTGCGAAGTTCGGAATGCCGGTGAACATCAGCGCTTCGCCTTCGGTGAAGGTGTCGCCGATGTTGATCGTGCCGTGGTTGTGTAAACCGAGAATGTCGCCGGCGTGCGCTTCTTCCGTGTGCTGGCGATCGGCGGCCAGGAAGGTCAACGCATCGTTGATGCGCATCTCTTTCCCCAGGCGCACATGGAACAGCCGCATGCCCTTCGTGTACCGGCCGGAGCAGATGCGCATGAACGCGATGCGGTCGCGATGACCCGGATCCATGTTCGCCTGGATCTTGAATACGAATCCGGACAGCTTCTCCTCGGTTGCCGCGACAGCGCGCGTCGTCGTGGACCGCGGCAAGGGTGCGGGCGCATGTTCGACGAAGGCGCGCAGCAACTCGGTGACACCGAAGTTGTTGATGGCGGAGCCGAAGAACACCGGTGTCTGCTGCGCCGTCAGATAGGCATCGAGCGAGAACTCGGGTGTCGCCCCGCGCACGAGCTCGACCTCGTCGCGAAAGCTCTGCGCGCGGTCGCCCAGGAATTCGGTCGCCGCAGCGCTGGCGAGCCCATCGATGGTCGCGTGCGTGCCGGCACGGCCCTTCTCCCCCGCTTGATAGATGTAGATCCGATCTTCGGTCAGGTGATAGATGCCCTGGAGATCGCGTCCCATGCCGATGGGCCACGTGACCGGCGCGCAGCTGATCTTCAGCACCTTTTCGATCTCGTCCAGCAACTCGATCGGCGCGCGGCCGTCGCGATCGAGCTTGTTGATGAAAGTCATGATCGGCGTATCGCGCAGGCGGCACACTTCCATCAGCTTGATCGTGCGCTCTTCGACGCCTTTCGCGCAGTCGATGACCATCAATGCGGAGTCCACCGCCGTGAGCGTGCGATAGGTGTCCTCGGAGAAGTCCTCGTGACCCGGCGTATCGAGCAGATTGACCATGCGCCCCAGGTACGGGAACTGCATCACGGAGGACGTCACGGAAATTCCACGCTGCTGTTCGAGCGCCATCCAGTCGGAGGTCGCATGCCGCGCCGCCTTGCGGCCCTTGACGCTGCCCGCGAGCTGAATCGCGCCGCCGAACAGCAGCAGTTTTTCCGTCAGCGTGGTCTTGCCCGCGTCGGGATGCGAGATGATGGCAAACGTGCGCCGGCGCGCAATTTCCTGCTGCAGATCGGACATGGGACGGGATGAGCTGGACGTGGGCGGCGGATTGTAGCGGATGTGGCTTGGGGCCTGAGGCATGAGACCTGAGGTAGAAACAGCTTCTGGCCCAGGTCACAGGCCTCAGGTCACAGGTCCGTCAATACTTCCTCGCCAGCATCAGCCGATACACAAACGCATCCTCACGTCCCTCGACCGCCTGGTAATAGCCCTTGCGCACGCCGACGCGGGTGAAGCCAATCGATTCGTACAGATGAATGGCCGTGGGATTCGACGGACGCACTTCGAGAAAGATGTCCTGCATGCCGGCGAGGCGCGCGCGCTCGATCAGGTAGTCCAACAGCTTGCGGCCGACGCCACGGCCGCGCAGATCGCCGCGGATGCAGACGTTCAGGATATGCGCCTCGCCTGCGCCGTAGGACATGATGCCGTAGCCGCAGATGACGCCGCCGTGCTCGACGACGCGGCAGACATAGCCGACACGCACGCAATCGCGGAAGACACCATCGCTCCAGGGAAACGAGTAGGAAGCGCGCTCGACTTCGATCACGCCGGGAACGTCCGCCAATGTCATGGCTCGCAGGCGGATTGCGGGTGCGAGGTCGTCGTGAGAGCGATCGAGTTCGGCGCTCATGCGGGTAGGGCCACTGCGGCGGTGGACAGCTGCTCGAATGTACGCACCGCGAACAACAGATCCTGCCACGCCTTGCGCTTCTCGAGCGGGCTGCGCAACAGGTAGGCGGGATGATACGTAATGATCACTGGGCGCCCCGAGGCCAGTCGGTGCACCTTGCCACGCAACTGGCCGATCGGTGTATCGGTTTCCAACAATGTCTGCGCCGCGATCCGACCCACGCACAACAACAGCGTCGGATTGACCAGTTCGATCTGCCGGAACAGATACGGCTTGCAGCAGCTGGATTCCTCGGGCTTCGGATCGCGATTGCCCGGCGGACGGCACTTGAGAATGTTGGCGATGAACACTTGCTCACGCGCGAGACCGATGGCTTTCAACATGGCATTGAGCAATTGTCCGGCACGCCCGACGAACGGCTCACCCTGGCGATCTTCCTCGGCTCCCGGCGCCTCACCGATGATCATCCACCGCGCCGCGCGATTGCCGACGCCGAACACGGTCTGCGTGCGCGTGGGGTGCAGCCCGCATGCCTGGCACGTCCGGACGCGCGCTTCGAGCTCCGGCCAGTCGAGGCCGGCCACGGCACCCGTCTCCTCCGTGAGCGCTTGGGCGCTTGCTGCGCGATGGGCAGACTGCGGGATGACAACGGCGTCCTGGTCAGGCGACGCTGGTTGAGCCGTCGCGGCACGGGACACCCATACGTCGATGCCCATCGCCCGCAGGTAACTCAGTTGCCGACCGTCCATCGCCTCAGCCTCACGCCGCCTTGCGCCGGCGCAGTCGCCGGAAGGCCCAGAAAAACGGGCCGGACAAGGAGTACACACCGAACAAAGCGAACAGGGTTTGCGGCGGGCTCGCGGAGATGACCACATAGATGAGCGGAATCACGGCGGCATACGCCCAGGGCACGCGCCCGCGGACATTCATGTCCTTGCCGCTCCAGTACGCAAAACGGCTGACCATGAGCGCGCCAATGATGGTGGTGATCGTGAAGGCGAGGACGAGACCGGGCCAGCCCGCGAAGTCCGTGTCGCTCACCAGCCAGATGAACCCCGCGACCGTCGCGGCGGCCGAGGGGCTCGGCAGCCCTTCGAAGTAGCGCTTGTCGACGATGGCATACCGTGAATTGAAGCGCGCCAGCCGCAAGCCCGCGGCAACCGTATAGAAGAAGGCAGCGAGCCACCCGAGCCGGCCCCAGATGCGGCCGTATTCGGCGATGCGCTCCACGCCCCACTGATACACGACGATGCCGGGAGCGAGTCCGAAGGCGACCATGTCCGAGAGGCTGTCGTATTCCTTGCCGAAGTCGCTCTGCGTGTTGGTCCAACGCGCCACACGGCCATCGAGACCATCGAACAGCATGGCGACGAACACGGCCATGCCGGCACGCGAGAAGTTGCCATCGATGGCGGCCACGATGGCGTAGAAACCGGCAAACAGCGTACCTGTCGTGAAGAGATTCGGCAGGATGTACACACCGCGGCTACGCTTGCTTGGCGATGCGGCAGTGGCATGGTCTTCCTGAGCTTCTTCCGGGGCGGGCGAATCGGGACTGCTGACCATTGTGGAATGCTTCTTGAGGAGTCGGCGCGCTGGAACTGAAGCCAAGAACCGACACGCCGAGCAGGCGGTTCCGAACGCAAAGCTGCGGCATCATATGCCGGGCTGCCAGCGGGAGGCTACCGGCTCGCCGGGCGGCTACCGGGTGCGACAACGATCGCGTAATACGCTCCGGCGCCAGCCCCTCGCAGCGCACTCATCAGCCCAGCTGTGATCTGCGTCATGGTGAGTACGCATTCGGCGCCACACGATGTGCACGGCCCACGGCACCCATTTCTATGTCATCGATGCGCCTGCACACGTTTGCGAGTTCATCTGCTCCACGCTGGTTGCGACAGTGGTGCTGGGTGTTCGTGGCGTTTGCACTGGTGGGCCGCGCGCAGGCGGGAGCGCAGGAGGATGCGGCCCTGGGCGGGCTGCTGAAGGCAGCGGCTGCAGCCGGCGCCTGCTTCGAGGACAAGTACGATCGCCAGGTGTGGTTCGCGGCAATGGAGCCGCGGCTGCAGCGCACGCTGAAAGACGAAGCGGAACGCGAAGCCATCCTGCATCACGTGCACTGCGAGGCTCGACGCCTGAATCTCCCACCCGGGCTCGTGATGGCCGTGATCGATGTCGAGAGCCGGTTCGATCGTTGGGCCGTTTCTTACGCCGGGGCCGTGGGACTGATGCAAGTGATGCCGTTCTGGCCGCGCAAACTGGGCATGACGAACGCCGAGCTGGTGCGCATCCCGCAGAACATCCGCATGGGCTGCACCATCCTCAAGTACTACCTGGATCAGGAAAAGGGCAACTACACCCGCGCCCTTGCCCGCTACAACGGCAGCGTAGGCCGCAGGACGTACTCGGATCAGGTGCTCACGCGCTTGTCATCGCGGTGGAGGTATGAGTGAGGCGGGTAGCTGGCTAGCTGGTCTGTCGGCCAGAAAGTACGGGCCACCATCACCTTCTGGCCAGCAAGCCAGAGCCTTCGTCCCCTTACCGCCCTCTCACCTCGTCGCAAATCTGTCAGGCAGCCCGGCCAGACTCTGCGGATCCAGCTCCTCCACTTCCACGTCCGTGACGTGCGAAGTGGCTGATCCGATCCACAGCCACTCGATGAGCGACTGCACCCGCTCCGGCGTACCGACGGCGAGTACTTCGACCCGCCCGTCCGGGAGATTGCGTGCGTAGCCGGTGACGCCCAGTTCGGCTGCCTTCTGGCGGGTGGTGGCGCGGTAGTACACGCCCTGGACGCGTCCGCTCACATGGCATCGGCGGGCGTGGATGGGAGGGGAGCTCGACGGGTCGGGCATCCGGCAGAGGGTCAGCCGCTGTGTTCCGTGGCCAAGGCCTGTACGACGCGCAATGCTTCGGCCGCCTTCTCACGTGCGGCCAGTGCATCGCGCCGCGCGCCTCGATACTCGCCTCGCTGCAACTGCGCCTCGGCTTGACCCATGAGGCGCTCGGCTTCATCGAGGGACAGGTTCGAGCCCGAAGCCACGCCTGCGTCCCGTGCGGCGCGAATCACCTGACGTGCATCGCTCATTTCCTGCACCGGCGGCCCGGCAACACAGCCGGCCATCAGCGCCATCAAAGCGAAGATCAGCGACTGCAGAATGCGGTGACGGGTTACAGCGGCCATGCGCTTACGCAATGCCCTTTGATCCAAGCCCAGGAAGAGAACTGCTCCAGCCGCAATGCACGTGCAATCGCGTCGGTAACGTGCATGCTTGCGACTCGAATTCGACTCGAACGTAGCAATCGCGGGCTTCAGGCGTCAAGGCAACGCCGGCAGCAAAAATTCTTCTGTTCAATACGCGCCACGGCATAAGCTTGCACTCTCCTCGTTGCTTTCGTCCCACATGCAATCACCTGCAACCCTGCTCGTGTCGGAGTCGTCACGCCAATGATCGAAGTGCTCGTGCTGTATTACTCGCGCAAAGGCAGCACCGCGGAATTGGCGCGCCAGATCTGTCGCGGCGTCGATGCAGTGCCCGGCGTGCAGTCGCGTTTGCGCACTGTGCCGCCGGTCAGCACGGTGGTCGACACACCCGCGGCCGCCATCCCCGAATCGGGCCCACCCTATGCAACGCACGACGATTTGCGCGAGTGCCATGGCCTGATCCTCGGCAGCCCTACCCGCTTCGGCAACATGGCTGCCCCGCTCAAACACTTCCTCGATGGCACAGGCGCGTTGTGGACCACGGGTGTTCTGGCCGGCAAGCCGGCAGCCGTATTCACATCGACCCAAACCCTGCATGGCGGTCAGGAAACAACGCTTCTCAGCATGATGCTGCCGCTCTTGCATCATGGCATGTATCTGGTGGGTATCCCGTATACGGAGGCTGCGCTGTCGCGTACGACCGGAGGCGGTTCGCCGTATGGAGCCAGCCATGTTGCGGGCGAGGAAACCCGCCCGACCGTCAGCGATGACGAGCGCTTGCTGGCGCAATTGCTCGGCCGGCGGGTCGCCACACTGGCTCTCAAGCTGCGAACCTGATGCAACCCGCATCGGACGCCGCCCGCGAGCGCATCGCGGGACTCGCGTTGAAGCTCAACCTCGGCCTCGCCATCGTAGTCGCGGGCGGACTCGTGCGCTGGCTGCTACGCGATCCTAGTGCGCCCCGGATCGTCGGCGCGATCCTGATGTTGCTGCCAGCGTTGTTGCCGTTGCGCGGTGTCCACCGGCGCGATCGACGCACGTATGCGTGGGGCACACTGTGCCTGATTCCGTACATCGTCGTCGGCGTGACTGAAGTCATCGCCAATCCGGCGGGACGCCAATGGGCCACGGGCTGTCTGCTGCTGGCCTTCGGCGCGTTCATCGCGTTCATCGCTTACTTGCGCGTATCGCGTCCGCATGAAGTCGAGCGGCCCTAGTGTCGCGAGTGAGAAAGTCGCGTACGTTCGTCAGCCCGCAATGGCGTGAGGTCGTCATGGCGAGATGGCGTCAAACGCGTGATTTCTGACGCCATTACGCCGTTTCGCCATTTCCTCTCTCCGAGTTAACGTTCACGCATTACCGATTCAGTGACTAGCCCATCACCTGCTTCACGAACGGAATCGTGAGCCGCCGCTGCGCCACGAGCGCTGCTCGATCGAGCTTGTCCAGGAATTCGCACAGCGCAGTCATATCGCGCGGCAGTCGACGCAGCAGGTATTGCGCGACTTCGTCGTTCAGCTCGAGGCCGCGCAGCTCCGCGCGCAACCTCAGCGCCGCTGTTTGTTCCGCATCGTCGAGCACTTGCAATCGCAACACCAATCCACCGCGCAGCCGCGAGGCGAGATCAGGCAGCTGGATGTCGAGCGCCTGAGGGGCTTGCATGCTTGCGAACACCAACCGTCCGCCCTGCTCTTCGAGCTCCTGATGCAGCGCGAACAGTCGCCGTTCCCAGTGCGCTTCACCGAGAATGAGATCGACGTCGTCGATGCAGACCCAGCTCAGCGCACCGAGTCCCGCGAGCATTTCCGGACCTGAAGCGCGAAATGCGCCCATCGGAATGAATGCAGCGCGCTCGCCACGTTGCGTGGCACGCGCACAGATGGATTGCAGCAGATGCGTTTTGCCGACGGCATGCGTGCCGTGCAACCACACCACACGCGGCGGTGTTTGCGCGCGCAACGCCAGCAGCGCATCGACGACGGGCTGGTTACGTCCCGGATAGAAGCTCGCGAACACCGAGCTGTCGCGCAGGTGAATGCCGAGCGATAACTGCGTCGTGCTCATCTCAATTAGAAATCGACTGACGGGCGCGATACACCTGCTGCGCGCGGCGCGAATACGTCAGCACGTAGTCGAGACCGCTGATCACCGTCGTCATGAAGACGAGGGCCCCAAGGCTGGTCGCGATCGGCGACGGCAGCCGGCCGAGCGCGGTGGACTCCATGACCGCCAGCAGATACGTGATCTGACTCAGCGTATTGATCTTGCTCACCGTTGTCGGGCGACTGCCGTGGATGGGACCCAACCACATGCGATACACGATGGCCCCCGAAGTGATCAGGACATCGCGGCCCACCGCCGTCAGCGCCAGCCACGGCGGCACCTGGCCGAGCACTGTAAGCGTGATGAACACCGTCATGAGCAATAGCTTGTCTCCGAGCGGATCGAGCATCTTGCCGAGCTCGGAGGTCCAGCCGAAGTGCTTGGCCAATGCACCATCCAGCGCATCGGTGAACGCGGCGAAGCCGAACACGACGAACGTGAGCAGGTACTGACCGCGCGACAGCAGCACCGCGACGGGAATCGTCAGCAGCATGCGCAGAATGCTCAACGCGTTGGGAAGATGACGCCAAGCCGACACGCGAATCCCTTAACGTGCCGCTTGGAAGCGCAACCGCAAGTGTTGCGGATCGGGCGCCGATTGCTCCAGCGATTGCGGTGTGAGCCGATTGTCCAACGAGAACGCGCGTCGCAGCGTCTCGGCATCGCCGCGACTCACGACACGGAACTGCACCGTCTCGCCACGCACTTCCGTCACGCCGACGCTGCGTACGAGCGTGAGTCCTTCGAGGTAGTTCAGCGTCTGCGCGTACGCGTCGAGGTTGGTGATACCGGTCACCTCGACACTCAAGTCCACCATGCTGCCGCTTGCTGCGGCAAACATCCTGGCGAAGCTGTCGGCTGCCAGATCGACACCGCTTTCCACCGTGCCTGCGGCATCATGCGCCTGGCCGTCGAACACGAACTGCCAGCGCACGGTCGGCGGCGCTTGCGGTGACGAGCGTGTCGCATAACCGATCAACAATGCATCGACGCCCAGCCGTTCTCGCTCGGCGTCGAGCTCGGCCGCTGTGGGCTGATGCGCGAGAACGGACTCCAACGTGCTCGATGCGGTGGGCCACGAGACGGGTACGCCGCGCAGCGTCGCCGCGCTGAGCAGACTGTCGCGCTCAGGACTGGGTGTGGCATTGGAGACCACACGCCGCGCACCGGTGCCATCGTCGGTCTGCAGCCACACGAGCGTGGCGGGACGCTCACGTCCCCAGATCGACAAGCCCGCGTTGGCCAACAGTTCATCCACTGCGCGCGGATCGAACCCGACTTGCAGCTGATCCTCGGCCAGATAGCCGAAGCGCTGCACGTAGCGCTTCGCACTGCCCGCCGCGGCACCGAGCCGGGCCGGCGCATCGCGAGCGCCGCTGACACGAATGGCCACATCCCCGAGCGCTTGTACGAATGCGCGCTCGCGTCCGGCATCGCTGCGATCCGCCACCGTCACGGTGGTGATGTACAAATTCTCCACCGTGGCTGCCACGGCAATGCCGACGCTCCAGGTGCTGAGCCAGAGGACGAGCAGTGTCCGCATCCACGTTGATCGTAAGTCCATGTGTAAACAAGCGGGCCCGGCAAAATGGGGTGTGTAAAATACCATCGCCCACACCGACCCGCCCATCGACCCCCACATCGACCCGTAGCGAGCAGCCCCCATGACCTCGAAAGACTCACTCACCTACCGCGACGCGGGCGTGGACATCGATGCCGGCGATGCATTGGTGGAGCGCATCAAGCCGCACGTGCAGCGCTCGATGCGCCCCGAGGTGATGGCGGGCCTGGGCGGCTTCGGCGCGCTGTTCGAATTGCCCGTGGAGCGATTCAAGCGACCTGTCCTCGTATCGGGCACGGACGGCGTGGGCACGAAGCTGAAGCTCGCCATCGAGACGGGGCGTCACGACACGATCGGCATCGATCTGGTCGCGATGTGCGCCAATGACGTCATCGTGCAGGGCGCCGAGCCGCTGTACTTCCTGGATTACTACGCGACGGGCAAATTGCGCGTCGATGTGGCGGAAGCGGTGATCAAGGGCATCGTCGAAGGGTGCGTACAAGCGGGTGCCGCGTTGATCGGCGGTGAAACAGCCGAGATGCCGGGCATGTATGCCGCCGATGACTACGATCTGGCCGGCTTCTGCGTCGGTATCGTTGAAAAGGATGCAATCGTCGATGGCAGCCGCACGCGCCCCGGCGATGCGATCATCGGCCTGCCCTCCTCGGGCCCGCATTCGAATGGCTACTCGCTCATCCGCAAGGTGTTGAGCGCCGCTGGCGCGACGCCGACGACCAAGCTCGGTGGCCAGAATCTGTACGACGCTCTGCTCGCGCCGACCCGCATCTACGTAAAGCCCCTGCTCGCGTTGCTGAAGCGCGTACCGGTGCATGGGTTTGCCCACATCACGGGCGGTGGGCTGGTCGAGAATATTCCGCGCGTGATTCCGCATGGTCTGGAAGTCGTGCTCAGCACGCAAACGTGGCAACGTCCCGAGGTGTTCGATTGGTTGCGACGTGCCGGCAACATCGCCGAAGCGGAGATGCATCGCACGTTCAACTGCGGCATCGGCATGACGGTGTGCGTCGCTGCCGAGCACGTCGAAGCGACGCTCGCATGCCTGAAGTCACAAGGCGAATCGCCCGTGGTGATCGGTGAGGTGCGTCGCGGATCCGGCGGTGTCGTCGTGCACGGATGAGTACGCGGGCAAGCGCGCCGCTGCCGATCGTCATCCTGATCTCCGGTCGCGGCAGCAACATGCTCGCGATCGCGAACGCAGCTCGCGCCGGCGAATTGAACGTCGAGGTCAAAGCGGTCATCAGTGACCAGCCCAGCGCAGAAGGTCTCGAACGTGCGGCGGCGCTCGGCATTCCCATCCGCGTCCTCAAGCCAAAAGAGTTTGTCGAGCGGGCGGCCTTCGATGCGGCACTGGGCGATCTCGTCGCGAGCTTCGAACCCGGCCTGGTCGTGCTTGCGGGTTACATGCGCATCTTGAGCGCGAGCTTCGTGCGGCGTTTTGCAGGCCGCATGCTCAACATCCACCCATCCCTATTGCCGAAACATCGAGGACTGAAAACACACGAGCGTGTGCTCGCCGCGCAAGAAGACGAACATGGCACCAGCGTGCATTTCGTTACAGACGAACTCGATGGCGGCCCGGTGGTGATCCAGGCCGTGATCGATGTCACGCCTGACGACACGATCGACACGCTTTCAGCCCGAATTCATCGCCAGGAACACAGCATCTATCCGCAGGCAGTGCAATGGTTTGCGACCGGGCGGCTGACCTTTCGCGAGGGTGTCGCCTGGCTCGATGGCAAGGCTTTGATGCAACCAGTGGTCGTGGATACCCGTATAGCTGGTAACGCGTCGACAGACGGTCACGCAGAGACCTCTCATTGAAGTACCGTGCATTGCAATTCGGCGCGGCGGTTTGGCTGATGCTCACCGCCGTGTTCGCTGCCAGGGCCGCACCCGCCGTCATCGAGCCGTTCAAGGCTACGTACGCGGTCACCTATCGCGGCTTACGCGCCGGCAACATCATCTTCGAGCTCACACGCGACGCGAACGGACAGTACCTTTACCGCTCGGTCGTGCAGCCAAGCATGCTGGCGCGCATGATCATCAGCCCGCGGGCGACGGAGATGACGCGCTTTGCGCTCACCGAAGACGGCGTGCAGCCGCTCGAGTGGAAGCTGGACGATGGGACCAGCGGCTCGGCGGAAGATGGCAACGCGACCTTCGATGTCGGCACACAGCGCGTGCACGGAGTCGTCAAGGACAAGACGATCGATTTCCCATTGGAGCCGCATCTGCAGGATCGCCTCTCGGTGCAAATGGAAGTGATGCATTCATTGTTGGCAGGCGAAGAACCCGGCGAGATTCCTCTGATCGATGACCAGCGCATCAAGCGTTACAACTACAAACGCACGAAGGCCGAGCCGGTGAAGACGCCCGCCGGCGAGTTCAGCACGATCGTCTATGAAAGCACGCGTCCCGGCTCCAAGCGCATCTCGCGCATGTGGCACGCGCCGGCACTGGGCTACATTCCCGTCCGTGCCGAGCAATGGCGGGATGGCAAAGCGGAAACCGTCATGCAGCTCGTCGCGCTGCAGGGTCGGAGTATCGCCGCGAGCCGCTGACGTCGCGGCGCTCAGGTTTTGGGTAACGTGACCCCGCGCTGCCCCTGATACTTGCCGCCGCGATCCTTGTACGACGTCTCACAGACTTCATCCGACTCCAGGAACAGCATCTGCGCGACACCCTCGTTCGCGTAGATCTTGGCCGGCAGCGGCGTCGTGTTGGAGAACTCGAGTGTGACGTGGCCTTCCCACTCGGGTTCGAGCGGCGTCACGTTGACGATGATGCCGCAGCGGGCGTACGTCGATTTGCCCAGGCAGATCGTCAGCACGTTGCGCGGAATGCGGAAATATTCGACCGTGCGCGCCAGCGCAAACGAGTTCGGCGGAATGAGGCAGACATCCGCCTTCACGTCGACGAAGCTGCCTGAGTCGAAATTCTTCGGGTCGACGATGGTCGAGTTGATGTTCGTGAAGATCTTGAACTCGCCCGCACAGCGCACGTCGTAGCCATAGCTCGAGGTGCCGTACGACACGATTTTCCCTGCGCTCGCCGTGCGCACTTGCTCGGGCGCGAACGGTTCGATCATCCCGTGTTCCAGGGACATGCGACGGATCCAGCGATCGGATTTGATGCTCATGAGGGCGTGGGGCCTGGGGCTTGGAAGTGGCGCAGAGGATAGCGGATAGCTGAGCGGGGAATCGCGGTCATTGCCACGACGATGCAAGCTGCGTCCCTTCCCTTGCGAAGCGGGGGAACGACCGGAGGAAGTGGCGCGCCAGGACAGGATGGGGGCTGCGTGAACTTGGCGACTGCGCTCAATCGAGCACCCCCACCCTAACCCTCCCCCGCTGCCGCAAGGGAGGGAATCGAACGCGGAACTGACTCTCAAGTGTCTTCGATCTCGATCTTCGGAAACACCGGTCGCGACAGCTCCGAGGCGAACGCGAGCCGAGCTGCCGTGCGCCGTGCCATGTCGATATAGGCGCGGCCCAATGAGCCGTCCGGCTGGGCAACGACCGTGGGACGGCCGCTGTCCGTTTCTTCCCGGATCTGCGCGTGCAGGGGCAGTTCCGCCAGCAACTCGACACCGTATTGCTGCGCCATCGCGCGCCCGCCGCCCGCGCCGAAGATGTGCTCTTCATGGCCGCAGTTGGAGCAGATATGCGTGCTCATGTTCTCGACGATGCCGAGAATGGGCACATCCACTTTCTCGAACATGCGCAGCCCCCGGCGCGCGTCCAGCAGCGCGATGTCCTGCGGTGTCGTGACGATGACCGCTCCGCTCAGCGGCACGCGTTGCGACAGCGTGAGCTGTGTGTCGCCGGTGCCTGGCGGCATGTCGACGATCAGGTAGTCGAGTTCACCCCAGCGGCTGTCGTTCAACAGTTGCATCAGCGCCTGGGTCACCATCGGGCCGCGCCAGATGAGCGGCTGCTCTTCATCCACGAGGAAGCCGATCGAGCTCACCTTGACCCCGTAGGCAACCGGCGGATCGAACGTCTTGCCATCGCGGGAGGTGGGCTTTTCGTTGGGCAGCCCCATCATCCGGGGCTGGCTCGGACCATAGATGTCGGCATCGAGCAACCCGACGCTCGCACCGTCGTATGCCAGAGCCAGCGCCAGGTTTGCGGCCGTCGTCGACTTGCCCACGCCGCCCTTGCCGGAAGCGACTGCGATGATATTGCGGATGCCGGGGATGGCATTCACCGGTCGCCTGGTTCCCTGCGATACAACCTGCCAGTGAATCTCGAGCCGGGTGTTTGGCGGCAATCGAGCACCCAGGCGTTCACGCAATTCGCTCGCATAGTGTGCGGCGGGAAACGGCAATGTGAGGCTCACCGCTGTCTCATCACGACCCGCCGTCACCGTGTGCGTCAGTTGCGCGAGCGGCCTGCCGCTGTACGGTTCCAGCTCCGACTCGAGCACCGCGCGGACTGCCGATTCGTTCGCATTCGTCATGGAGGCATCTGCCTGAAAGTGAGGGCCGGCATTGTAGTCGAGGCCGGCAGCCTGTCGGATCTGGGTGATCGTCGCGAGCCCAGAGGTCTCAGCCTACGTCCCCCCGGGCAGGTGGAGAGGACGACAGCCGTGCCATAATGTGTGCACAGCAAGAGACGTATGTACCAGCGGGCTTGTTTCCCCCGTCACGCGGCCCCGAGCCATGGGAGTGGTGGTGAGCGCGCGGCCGCAATGGATGAGACGGATCGAGAGAGTATTTGATGAGTTTTTTCTCCGACTTGCGCGCTGAGCGGCTGATCGCCGAGATCAGAAGCATTGGCGATCCAGCCAATGCGGAGTCGCAGAAAGCCTTTCAGAAGCTGGCGAAGATCGGGCCCGGCGCGATCCCCAAGATTCTCGATGCCCTCGCCGCTGCGGACCGCAAGGAAACGGTCTCCTACGTCGAGATCCTGACGCAAATGGTCGACAACAAGACCTTCCCCATCCTGGTCGAGGGCCTGGCTGACGGCAATCCGCGCACGGTCGCAGCGATTTGCTGGTCCCTGACCTCCAGTAACAACTACAGCGCCAGCCTGCTGTTCGACCTCTTGAGCCGGGCCGACGTGCCCAAGCCGGCGATCATCGAAATCATCTCGGCCCAGAAGCAGCGCTTCACGGTGCGTGACCTCGTCCAGCAGGCCTACTCGCTCGAGCCGAACGACAAGGGCGCGGTGTTCAAGATCATCGGCGAGCTGGCCGATGAGAGCGCCATCCCGGAGCTCATCAGCCGCATCGAAGGCAAAGACACCGGCGCCCGCATCCACATCATCAACATCCTGTCGCGCTTCAATCGTCCGGAAGTGTCGGCAGCGCTGCAAAGCCAGCTGCGCGACCCGAACAAGATGGTGCGCCAGGCGGCACTCAACGCACTCTCCAAGATGGATGGGCCCATCAACATCGCTCCCGTCTGCCAGCTCCTGCGCGATGCGGACATCGAAGTCCAGAATCGCGCCATCGACGTCGTGGTCAATGCGAAAGATCCCGACACGATGAAGTACCTGATCGACGTGCTGAAGGACGAGAACGAATACGCCCGCCGTGCCGGCGTGGAAGTGCTGAATCACCTCGGCACGGCCAGGGACATCAAGCAATTGCTGCAGGTCATCAAGGACGACGACTGGTGGGTTCGGACCCGGGCCGCCGATGCGCTCGGCAAGATCGGCGGCCCACGTGTGGTCGATGCGGTCATGGAGCTGATCCGCGACCAGGACGAGGATGTCCGCCGTGCAGCCATCGAGATCCTCAACCAGACCAAGGACGAGCGCGCGGTCAATTTTCTGATCGAGGCCACCAAAGACAAGGATTGGTGGGTCAGCGAGCGTGCCGTCGATGCGCTGGGCGAGATCGGCAGCAAGAAGGCTGTGCCTGCCTTGCTCGAGCTGCTCAATTCACCCCACACGAAGGCGCTGCCGAGCATTGCCCGCGCGCTGGGAAAAATTGGCGATACACGCGTGGTCGAGCCGCTCTTCAAGCTGCTCGAGCGCCCCGAGAAAGAGATCAAGGTCGAAGCGATCGGATCGCTCGCGCGCCTGGTCGATGACAAACGCGTCGATATGATTCGCGGGCACATTCAAAATGCCGGCGCCGCGTCTGCCGACGACACGATCCAGAACGCCGCGTTGCGCGCCATCGAGGAAATCGACAACCGCTTCACGAGCACGGGCGTGTCGTCGCAGTCCAAGGTCGCAGCGAAGGTGTCGGAGTCCGCGCGCACGCTGCTGCTCGACAAGGTCGACGTCGAGTCGGTCATCAAGAAAGCGGAAGACTCCTCGCGGCTCGATATTTCGACGCTCAAGAGCGGCGACCTCATCGAAGGCCGCTACAAGTTCATCGAGAAGATCGGCAAGGGCGCGTTCGGTACCGTGCTGCTGGTCGAGGACACCGTCGTCGACGAGCGCCTCATCCTGAAATTCCTGAACCCGAACGTGTCGCAGGACGAAGAGATGATGAAGCGCTTCGTTCACGAGCTGCGCTACTCCCGCAAGATCACGCATCACAACGTCATTCGCATCTACGACTTCCTGTACATGCGCGGCAACTATGCGATCTCGATGGAGTACTTCCCGTCGCACACGTTGGGCAGCGAGATCGTGAACGAGAAGGCGCTGCCGCTGCCGCGCGCCCTGAAGTACGGCTGCGACATCGCGACCGGCATGACGGTGGCGCACAAGGCCGGCATCGTCCATCGCGACCTGAAGCCGGCGAACCTCCTCATCAACAACGAGGGTCTGCTGAAAATCGTGGACTTCGGCGTGGCCGCCGCACAGAAGGAAGGCGATACGCAGCTGACCAAGACCGGATATGTCATCGGCTCGCCGAAATACATGGCGCCCGAACAGATCCTGGGCAAGAAGGTCGACGAGCGCGCCGACGTCTACAGCCTCGGCGTCATCCTGTATGAAATGCTCACCGGCGTACCGCCGTACAGCCGCGGCGATCACATGTCGGTCATGTATCAGCACGTGCAGGGCAAGGCACGCGCACCCGTGGACGTGAACCCTCAGCTGCCCAAGGCCCTCTCCGACCTCGTCGTCAGAGCCATGTCCGTCGACAAGACCAAGCGACCCCAGACGATGGAGGAGTTGCGGGCCGCGCTGGAGAAGTTTTTCTAGCGCTGAGCGCTCGTTCCCCCCACCCTGTCCCCTCCCCCGCTGCGCAGGGGAGGGGACGCTGGGTCCAATTGCACCGCCGTTGGCAAGAGCGTTCCCTCCCTTGCGAAGCGCACTGCTGTCCGGGATCGCTTTCATAGTGGCAAGGGCTGCTGCGTAGATTGAAAGAGGGCGCGTTGGGTTCGCCAGCGCCGATGACGCTCTCGGTCGGCATCGGCACGTTGGAAGAGCGTGGCACGCAGCTCATTGAGCA
>DATELY010000301.1:0-39941 GCA_035276085.1 Steroidobacteraceae bacterium
GGCGCCAAAGAACAGCAGATCACGCTCGTACGCGTGCCGGGTGCATTCGACATGCCGGTTGCTGTGCGTCAGCTCGCCCGCAGCGGCAAGTACGATGCGGTGATCGCGCTCGGTGCCGTGATCAAGGGTGCAACGGCGCACTTCGACTATGTCGCCGGTGAATGCGCGAGTGGACTGGCGCGTGCCGCCAATGACACGGACGTGCCGGTTGCGTTCGGTGTGCTCACGACGGATACGATCGAACAGGCGATCGAGCGCGCCGGAACCAAAGCCGGCAACAAGGGCGCCGACGCCGCCCTGTGCGCACTGGAGATGGCCAATCTCATGCGCGGGTTGAAAGGTTGAGCGCATGAGTCTGCTGCGCAATGGTCGTAGCTCGCGAGCGCGCAGCCACGCGCGCAAGCTCGCCATGCAGGCGTTGTATCAATGGCAGCTGACGCAGCAGTCGGCCAACGACATTGAAAACCAGTTCGTCGCCGGCGAAGAATTCGGTGGCGCCGATCGTGAGTATTTTCACGAGCTCATCGATCAGTGCATCACGCGCGAACAGGAGCTCGACGAATCCACGTCCAAGTATGTGGATCGGCCGCTGGATCAGCTCGATCCGGTGGAGCGCGCGATCTTGCTGATCGGCATGTACGAGCTCGAGCATCGGCTCGAGATTCCTTATCGCGTCGTGATCAATGAAGCGGTCGAGCTGGGCAAACGCTTCGGCGCGACGGACGCGCACAAGTATTTGAATGCGGTGCTGGATCGGGCTTCGAAAGAGAAGCGGGAAGGGGAGCGTAACTAGAACTTGGTGCGCGCAGTGGGGGCAAGCGTCCCTTCCCTTGCGAAGCGGGGGAAGGACAGGATGGGGGCTCTCACAAGCTGCACCGAATACTCAGCAGCCCCCACCCTAACCCTCCCCCGCTGCGCAGGGGAGGGGATCAGAGCGGAACATGTGACTGAATTCGATCTCATCAACCGATACTTTCAGCGCGGCTTGACGCGCACCGATGTCCCTCTCGGCATCGGCGACGACGCTGCATTGCTCACGCTGCCGTCTGGCCATGAGCTCGTTGCAGCCGTCGATACCATCGTCGAAGGCGTGCACTTTCCAGTCGGCACGGCCGCCTACGACATCGGTTATCGCGCGCTCGCCGTGAACCTGAGCGATCTCGCCGCCATGGGGGCCAAGCCCGCCTGGTGCACGTTGTCGCTTTCGCTGCCGACGGCGAGCGAGGAATGGATGGCAGGTTTCGCGCGCGGGTTCTTCGATCTTGCAACGGCGCATCAGTGCGAGCTCGTCGGTGGCGATACGGTGCGCGGTCCCCTCGTCATCACCGTTCAAGTGTTGGGCGCGGTGGAGATGGGCACCGCTCTGCGGCGTTCTGGCGCGAAGGTTGGCGATGCGATCTTCTTGACGCAGATGACCGGCGAGGCCGCGGCCGGCTTGTCCCTCGTTCAGACCCCGCGCACGCCGACTGCTTCCACGCAGCATCTGGTCGACTGTTTTTTGCATCCAAAGCCACGCATTGCCAGCGGCCGCGCACTGCGAACCCAGGCGACAGCTGCGATGGATGTTTCCGATGGACTGCTCATCGACCTGCAGCGTCTGTGTGTCGCCAGCGGTGTGGGTGCCGAGTTGGATCTGCAAACGAACATGCTGTCGACGCAGCTCCGCGAGTTGTTCGATGAGACGAGTGCGTGGCGCTTCGCCCTGAGCGGTGGCGACGACTATGAGCTGTTGTACACGCTGCCACCGCAACAGGCGAGCTACGGCGCCCAGCATGGCGTCCGCATCGGCACGATCGTGACGGGCTCGGGAGTTACGTGCCGAATCGATGGCGCCGTGCACGTACCTCAGAACACCGGCTACGACCACTTTGCAGCGCAATGACAGCGGGTCAGAAGCATGGGCCGTTGAGTCCGACTCTGTTGCGTCAACCCGTGCACCTGTTTGCCCTGGGCTTCGGCGCGGGTCTGAGTCCTGTGGCCCCTGGTACCGCCGGTACGCTGATCGCTGTGCCGATTGTGTGGTCCATCACTCAAATTTCCCCATGGGCTTTGGCAGTGTTCGCCGTGCTGGCGTCCATCGTCGGCATCTACATCTGCGGCGAAAGTGCGCGCCGGCTCGGCGTGCACGATCATTCAGGCATCGTCTGGGATGAGATTACGGGTTACGCACTGACGCTTGCGCCCGTCGCGCCGGATGCGTGGTCTTTTGTGCTCGGCTTCGCACTGTTCCGTGTGTTGGACATCTGCAAACCCTGGCCGATCCGGGAGGCTGATCACAGACTCCACGGCGGGCTCGGGATTATGCTTGATGACGTGTTGGCGGGGATTTTTTCTGGGGCAATCTTGTTCACTCTTCGCGTCTATTTCTGAAGTGAACAAGCCCAAGTGAGTTCGTCGAGCAACCTGATGATTCAGCGCAACGCCGCACGCGAGCAACGTATTCCCGAGCGCATCGGCAAATACGTCATCGTCAAAGAAGTGGGGCGTGGCAGCACCGGCGTCGTCTATCTGTCGCACGATCCGTACTATCGTCGCGACGTCGCGATCAAGGTCTATAACATCGAATCCTCGGATGAGGAACGTGCGCGCATCACGCGCAAGATGTTCCTGTCGGAAGCGCACATGGTCGGCATGCTGCAGCATCCGAACATCCTGCCGATCTTCGATGCGGGCGAAGAGAACGGCCACTACTACATCGTCACCGATCACGTGCACGGCGCGCGCACGCTGTCCGCCTACTGCAAGCCGGACAACCTGCTGCCGATCGATGATGTCGTCGAGATCATCTACAAGTGTGCCAAGGCGCTGCACTACGCGCATAGTCGCGGCGTCATCCACCGCGACATCAAACCCTCGAACCTGATGCTCACGCAGGCGAACGACGTGCGCATCATCGACTTCGGCATCGCGCTCGTGGCGGACTCCGAGATCTCGCGCATCGATGGCATCGCGGGTAGCCCGTCGTATATGTCGCCCGAGCAGGTGCAATCGCTCGACATCACCAACCGCTCCGATCTGTATTCGCTCGGTGCGGTGATGTACGAGTTGCTCACGGGGTTCCGTCCGTTCCGCGGCAGCAACCTCTCGAAGCTGCTGCATCAGATCGTCTATGCGACGCCGCAGCCGATCCATACGCTGCGACCCGAGATCACCGAGGACATGGAGGACGTCGTTGCCAAGTCCTTGCTCAAGGATCCGGCGAAGCGTCATCGCAATGGCCTCGAGTTCGCGGCCGACCTCACGCGTCTGCACCAGAAACTGCGTGAAGGCTCGACCAAGCTCGACAAGCAGGAGCATTTCTCGATCCTGCGCCGCCTGAAGTTCTTCCACGACTTCTCGCAATCCGAGATCCTGGAAGTGCTGCGTGCAAGCACGTGGCAGGACTACACCGAGGGCGAGGAGATCGTGAAGGAAGGCGAAATGGACGACCGCTTCTACGTCATCGTCTCCGGCTCGGTGGCTGTCATGCGCAACACCAAGTCAGTCGGTCAACTGGATAGCGGCGATTGCTTCGGTGAAACGAGCTACGTGCGCGGCGCGAAGCGTCAGGCAACGATCAAGGCGCTCACCGATGTGACCCTGATGAAGGTGAGCTCCACGTTGCTGGAACAGGCATCCGCGGCGTGTCAGCTGCGCTTCAACAGAGTATTCCTGCGCAGCTTGATCAGTCGCTTGCAGGCGAACTGAAGTCACCTGTCCTCGTTCGGATCGAGATCATCCGCTTCGATCCGATGCCCCCATCCGCGTTTCGCATCGAGGTAGCGCCGGTTGACGGCGTTGACGCCCGTCAGATGCTTCTCGGGTCGGGCGTTGTGCAGCCCGCCCGCCGCGAGGTCCGCCTGCTTCTTGGGATTGTTGCTCATCACGCGCAGCGGACGATCGCCACGCAGGTAGAGCAGCATCGCAGCGGCATCTCTGAAGTCACGACTGTCGTCGGGCAGTCCCAGCGAGCGGTTCGCCTGATACGTATCTTCGCCGCCATCCTGCAACACGTACGTGACGGCCTTCGCCCACAAGCCGATGCCCCGGCCCTCGTGTCCACTCATATAGATCACGGCGCCGACGCCTTCCTCATCGATGCGCTCGAAGGCGCGTTCCAACTGCGGGCCGCACTCGCAGCGCTTCGAGCCGAATACATCGCCGGTGAGACAGCACGAGTGCACACGCACGAGCGGATCGGCATGGGTCTGGAAATCGCCGAGCACGAGCGCGCTGTTGACCGACATGTTGTTCGCGAGCACGGAGAACAGATGCTGTTCGCCACGGCCGCGTAGCGAATCGGCCATGCGATTCGCCTCCTGCAGCTCCGTTTGACGCACGAAGGCGTACCACTGGAACGTGCGCAATTGCCCGCCAATGTCGATCGGCATCGGGATCGGGCCCAACACATTCAGCACGGGTCCGGGCCGGCTCTCGCTCGCGATGTCGCGGTCGAGCACGGCACCGCGCGCATCGATGCGAACCAGCTTGCCCTGAGCGACGAGGCGGGCGCGAATGGCGGGGTCGATATACGAAAACATGATTGCCGGTTGGCGGATGAAAAAGTTGAAACGCGGGCAACTCCCGCAGTTACATCATGAAACGGCGCGGGTCGGTACGTGCCACCAACGCGCGATAGCCGTCTCGATGGCGTTGGCATCCAGGCCAGCCATCTTCAGACAGTCCTCGCGTGAGCCGTGTTCGATGAAGCGGTCGGGGATGCCGAGGTTCAACAGCGGAATGGACACACCCTGAGCGGCCAGGAATTCGGTGATCGCGCTACCCGCCCCCCCGGCGATGACATTCTCCTCGACCGTGACCAGCGCCCGATGGCTGGTCGTCATCTTCAGAACCAATTCCTCATCGAGCGGCTTTACGAAACGCATGTTCACGACCGTCGCGTCGAGGCGCTCGGCAATACGCTCGCAGGTGGGGACCAGTGCCCCGAAGGCCAGGATCGCCAAGCCGCTGTGGCCTTCGCGACGAACTTGCGCTTTGCCGAGCGGGATCGCTTTCATCTCGGTTCGTGGAGTGACGCCGGGACCCTGCCCGCGGGGGTAGCGGACTGCGCTCGGCCGCTCGAGCTGCACCGCCGTGTAAAGCATTTGCCGACATTCGTCCTCGTCAGCCGGTGCCATGACCACCAGCTCCGGAATGCAGCGCAGGAAGCTCAGGTCGAAGCTCCCCTGATGCGTCGCGCCGTCGCCGCCGACCAGCCCGGCACGATCCACCGCGAAGGTGACGGGCAGGTTCTGAAGTGCAACGTCATGGATCAGCTGGTCATATGCCCGCTGCAGGAAGGTGGAGTAAATGGCCACCACCGGGCGCAGTCCTTCACATGCCAGTCCCGCCGCGAAGGTCACTGCGTGCTGCTCGGCGATGGCGACGTCGAAATAACGGTCGGGGAAGTGCTTCGAAAATTCCACGAGTCCCGAGCCCTCGCGCATGGCGGGGGTGATCCCCACCACCCGCGGATCGTGCTCGGCCATGTCGCACAGCCATTGCCCGAACACCTGCGAGTACGTCGGACCCGAGGCCTTCTCTTTGAAGATCACGCCGCTCTTGGCATCGAACGGGCCGGGCCCGTGCCACTTGATCGGATCCGCTTCTGCGGGCGCGTAACCCTTGCCCTTGCGCGTCACGACGTGCAGGAACTGCGGCCCGCGTAAGTCGCGCAGGTTCTTCAGCGTCGCGACCAGCGAATTCAGATCGTGACCGTCGATCGGCCCGATGTAGTTGAAGCCCATCTCTTCGAAGATGGTCCCCGGCAGCACCATGCCTTTGACGTGCTCTTCCGAGCGGCGCGCGAGCTCCCACACGGTGGGCATGCGTCGCAGCACCTTCTTGCTGCCTTCGCGCAGATGGGCGTAGAGCTTGCCCGAGAGCACCCGCGCGAAGTAGTTCGAGAACGCACCGACATTCTCCGAGATCGACATGTCGTTGTCGTTCAGCACGACCAGCAGGTCGACGTCGAGACTGCCCGCATGATTGAGCGCTTCGAGCGCCATGCCGGCGCTCATGGCGCCGTCGCCGATCACGGCGATGCAGCGGCGGCGCTCGCCCTTGCGAGCGGCGGCGACCGCCATCCCCAAGGCCGCGCTGATCGAGGTGCTCGAGTGCCCGACGCCGAAGGTGTCGTACGGCGATTCGTGCCGCGAAGGGAAGGGCGCCAGGCCATCTTTGAGCTTGATGGTCCGCAGTCGATCTCGCCGCCCCGTCAAGACCTTGTGCGGATACGCCTGATGGCCGACATCCCACACGAGGCGATCGTCGGGCGTATCGAAGACATGATGGAGGGCCACCGTCAGCTCGACCGTGCCCAGGCCGGCGGCGAAGTGCCCGCCCATCTGGCTGACCGTCTCGATGAGGTACTGTCGCAGCTCGGTCGTGAGCTGAGCCAACTCGCCCGTATTCAGGCGCCGAACATCGGCGGGCGATTCGATCGTGCTGAGCAGGGGGTACGCGGCAGAGCTCATTTGCGGCGGAGTGTACTAGAAGAGGCGGTTGGCGGTTGGCGGTTGGCGGTTAGTGAAGAATCCGGATGATGGCGCTTCGCGCATTCCCAACCGCTAACCGCCTCTTCTCAGTGCTGGCGCTGCAACAGCCAATTCGACACCTCGATCAGCGGCTGCGCCTGCTCGCCCAGCGGTGTGAGCGCCTCCCGCGCACGACGGTGCAGCAAAGCCAATTGGCTGCGCGCGGCTTCGAGTCCTGCGATGGCGGGGTACGTCGGCTTGCCGCGCTCGCTGTCGGCGCCCGTCGGCTTCCCGAGCAGCGTGGGATCGCCTTCCACATCCAGCAAGTCGTCCTGAATCTGGAACGCGAGGCCGAGGTCTGTGGCATACCGATCGAGTGCCTGCGTGATCGGCGCCCGTTCTTCGCTCACGCACGCGGCGCCCATCAGCACGCTCGCGCGGATCAACGCACCCGTCTTGCGTGCATGCATTTCCTCGACCTCCGGCAGCGCCAGCCGCCGGCCCACGGCGCCTAGGTCGAGTGCCTGTCCTCCCGCCATGCCGGCGGTGCCGCTGGCATGGGCCAGGAGTGCGACGAGTTTCAAGCGCTGTTCGGCGCTCGCGGGCAATGCCGTATCCGTCGCGAGGATTTCGAACGCCAGGACTTGCAACGCGTCGCCCACCAGAATGGCGGTCGCTTCATCGAATGCCTTGTGACACGTCGGCTTGCCGCGGCGCAGGTCATCGTCATCCATCGCGGGCAAGTCATCGTGCACGAGCGAATATGCATGGATGAGCTCCACGGCACATGCCGCACCGTCCACACGCGACGCTTCGATGCGCAGCGCTTCAGCCGTCGCATACACCAGTACCGGACGCACGCGCTTGCCGCCTCCGAGCACGGAATACCGTGCCGCTTCATGCAAGCGCTGCGGAATCACATCGGCGCGCGGCAGACGAGCGTCGAGCTCGCGCTCGATGCGTGCCTGCCATGCCTTGAGCCGGGCTGCAAACGCTGTGTCCACGATCGCCTTGGAACCGGGAGCCGACGCGTGCGCGATCAATCGGAATCGGGGTCGAACGTCGCCGTTTCGAATTCGCCCGCCGTACCGGTTTTGCGCAATAGGATGTCGACCTTCTGTTCTGCGTTCTTGAGTGCCGTCTGGCACGCGCGCGTGAGCTGCACGCCGCGCTCGAAACGCTGCAACGATTCGTCGAGGGACAGCTCGCCTTGTTCCAGTGCCTCGACGATGCTTTCGAGCTCGGCCAGGGCGGCTTCGAAATCGGCACCCTGCAGCGCAGGTGCCGGTTCGGCAGCGACTTTTTCGCTCACGATGAGAATGAGTCCTTCGGCACTGAGGTGGCGGCAAGCTTGCACCCTGCGGAGGGGAATTTAAAGAAGCGGTTGGCGGTTAGCGAAGAATCCGGACAAGGGCGCTCCGCCCCTCCGAACCAACCGCCAACCGCCAACCGCCTTCCGCTAGAATCCGCCGCCTTCTATCCCCACGACACACCCTAGATGGCGCAGTCCTACACAGCATCCGATATCGAAGTGTTGAGCGGGCTCGATCCCGTGCGACGACGGCCCGGCATGTACACCGATACGAGCCGCCCGAATCATCTCGCGCACGAAGTGATCGACAACTCCGTCGACGAAGCGCTGTCCGGTCATGCCACGCGCGTCGACGTCACGCTCTACAAGGACGGCTCGCTCGAAGTCACGGACGATGGTCGCGGCATGCCCGTCGACATTCATCCGAAAGAGAAAGTGAGCGGCGTCGAACTCATCCTCACGCGCCTGCATGCGGGCGGCAAGTTCTCCGAGAAGAACTACAAGTTCGCCGGCGGCTTGCACGGTGTCGGCGTTTCGGTCGTGAACGCGCTGTCGAAGAATCTCGAATGCTGGGTACGGCGCGGCGGCAAGGAATACAACATTTCGTTCCGCGACGGTAAAGCACGCACCAAGCTCGAAGTCGTGCGCGATGTCGGCAAGGCCAACACGGGAACCACCGTGCGCTTCTGGGCGGATCCGCAGTACTTCGAATCGCCCACCTACTCCGTGCCGCGTCTCAAGCACGTGCTGCGCGCCAAGGCCGTGTTGTGTCCTGGCCTGCGCGTGCGGTTCAAAGTCGAACAGACCGGCGAGACCGAAGAGTGGCTGTACACCGGCGGGGTGCTGCAGTACTTGCGTGAAGCGCTGGGTGAGGGCGAGTGGCTGCCGGCGGAGTTGTTCAGCGGCAGCATCGAAGGCGAAAAGGAAGCGGCCGAATGGGCCGTCGCGTGGCGCATCGACGAGGGCCCGCGCGTGGAAGAAAGCTACGTCAATCTGATTCCGACACCGCAGGGTGGCACGCACGTCAATGGCCTGCGCCTCGGGCTCACCGATGCGATCCGCGAGTTCTGCGAGTTTCGCAATGTGTTGCCGAAAGGACTGAAGCTCGCCCCCGAAGATATCTGGGACGGCGCGAGCTACGTGCTGTCCACCAAGATGAAGGAGGCGCAGTTCGCCGGACAGACGAAGGAGCGGTTGTCGTCGCGTGAAGCGGCCGCGTTCGTCTCCGGTGTCGTCAAGGATCAGTTCGGTCTGTGGCTCAACCAGCATCCCGAAACGGGCGAGCGCATTGCGCAGATTGCCATTTCGAATGCGCAGGCACGACTGAAGGCGTCGAAGCTCGTGGCTCGCAAGCGCATCGTCAGTGGTCCGGCACTGCCTGGGAAGCTGGCTGACTGCACGTTGCAGGAACCCGAGCGCTCGGAGTTGTTTCTGGTGGAGGGTGATTCCGCCGGTGGCTCCGCCAAGCAGGCGCGCGATCGCGAGTTTCAGGCGGTGATGCCGTTGCGCGGCAAGATCCTGAACACCTGGGAGGTGGAGTCCGGTGAGATCCTGCAGTCGCAGGAGGTGCATCACATTTCGGTGGCGATCGGTGTGGATCCGGGATCCGACAAGCTCGAGGGTCTGCGCTATCACAAAATCTGCATCCTCGCGGACGCCGACTCCGACGGGCAGCACATCGCAACGTTGCTGTGTGCGCTGTTCCTGCGCCACTTCCGCCCGATTGTCGTGGCGGGTCACATCTACGTCGCCATGCCGCCGCTGTACCGCATCGATGTGGGCAAGCAGGTGTACTACGCGCTCGATGACGCCGAGCGCGCGGGCATCCTGGATCGCATCGCGGCGGAGAATCCGCGCGCGAAACCGACCGTCACTCGCTTCAAAGGGTTGGGCGAGATGAATCCGTTGCAACTGCGCGAGACGACGATGGCACCGGAGACACGGCGGTTGGTGCAACTCACCATCGACGCCAAGGATCCTGCCGATCCGGTGATGGACATGTTGCTGGCCAAGAAGCGCGCGAGCGATCGGCGCGAATGGCTGGAGAAGAAAGGCAACATGGCGGAAGTGGTGCCGTGAGGCGAGTCGGACTTGGGGCCTGGGACCTGGGGCCTGGGCCAGATTCGTTTACCCGCCAGTCACCGTTTCCGTAACTCCGAGCCCCACGCCCCAGGTCTCACGCCCCACGCCTATAGAAAATCATGCCCACCCAATCCCCCCTCAACTTCGAAGGCGTCGAACGCCTGCCACTCAAAGCGTTCACGGAGAAGGCGTACCTCGACTATTCGATGTACGTGATTCTCGACCGCGCCCTGCCGCATCTCGGCGACGGTTTGAAGCCCGTGCAGCGTCGCATCGTCTACGCGATGAGCGAGCTCGGGCTGAGTGCCGCGTCCAAGCACAAGAAATCAGCGCGCACCATCGGCGACGTCATCGGCAAGTTCCATCCGCACGGCGATTCGGCTTGCTATGAAGCGATGGTGCTGATGGCGCAGCCGTTCTCCTATCGCTATCCCCTCGTCGATGGCCAGGGCAACTTCGGTTCGCCGGACGACCCCAAGTCGTTCGCGGCCATGCGCTATACCGAGTCGCGGCTCACGCGCTACGCGTCGCTGCTGCTCGCCGAGTTGGAGCAGGGCACGGTCGATTGGTCGCCGAACTTCGACGGCACGCTGGAAGAGCCCACGCTGCTGCCGGCGCGCGTGCCCAATGTGCTGCTCAATGGCGCGACCGGCATCGCCGTCGGCATGGCCACCGACATTCCGCCGCACAACTTGAAGGAAGTGGTTACGGCGTGCGTGCGCTTGCTCGACGAGCCCGATCTCAGCATTCGTGAGTTGTGCAAGCACGTGCAGGGTCCGGACTTTCCGACAGGCGGCGAAATCGTCTCGCCGCGTGCCGATCTGAAACAGATCTACGAAACCGGTAACGGTACGTTCAAAGCCCGGGCCGTGTACGAGATCGAGGATGGCGAGATCGTCCTGACGCAGCTGCCTTACCAGGTCTCTGGCGACAAGGTGCAGGAGCAGATCGCCGCGCAGATGCAGGCGAAGAAGTTGCCGATGCTGGAGAACATCCGCGACGAATCGGACCACGAGCATCCCACTCGCATCGTGCTCACGCCGCGGTCCAATCGCGTCGACCTCGAGCAAGTGATGGCGCATCTGTTTGCGACCACCGATCTCGAACGCACCTATCGCGTGAATCTCAACATCATCGGCCTCGACGGCAGGCCGCGGGTGATGAACCTCAAGTCACTGCTCGAGGACTGGCTCACGTTCCGCATCGATACGGTCACGCGTCGGCTCAACTGGCGCCTGGACAAGGTCAATGCGCGACTGCACTTGTTGGACGGTTTGTTGATCGCGTATCTGAACCTCGATGAAGTCATCCGCATCATTCGCCGTGAGGAAGAGCCGAAGCCGGTGCTGATGGCGCGCTTCGAGCTGAGCGACGTGCAGGCCGAGGCCATTCTGGAAACCAAGTTGCGTCACCTGGCCAAGCTCGAGGAGATGAAGATCCGCGGCGAGCAGAAGGAGCTCAGCGAGGAGCGGGACGAGCTGGAATCGATTCTCAAGAGCAAGGCGAAGCTGCGTAAGAAGGTGAAAGAGGAGCTGCTCGCAGCGGCAGAGGAATTCGGCGACAAACGCCGCACGCGCGTTGTCGAGCGTGCCGCGGCACAGGCGATCAACGAACTGGATCTCGTGGCGGCAGAGCCGGTCACGGTCGTGCTCTCCGCGCGCGGGTGGGTCCGCTCCGCCAAAGGTCACGAGATCGATCCGCGTTCGCTGCAGTACAAGACGGGCGATGAATATCAAGCGGCCGCTCGCGGTCGCAGCACGCAGCAGGCTTTGCTCGTGGACAGCACAGGCCGTGCGTACAGCTTGCTCGCGCATAGTCTGCCGTCGGCGCGTGGTCTGGGCGAGCCGCTATCCGGCCGCCTCGATCCGCCCGATGGCGCGACCTTCGCCGGCGTCTTGATCGGTGATCCCGAGGATCGGTGCGTGCTGGCGTCGGATGCGGGCTACGGTTTCGTCGTCAAACTCGAAGAGCTGCATTCGCGCAACCGCGCCGGCAAGGCCGTGCTCAAAGTGCCCGAGGGCTCCGGTGTCGTGCCGCCATGCATGGTGCCGAAGAACGACGCAGCGGTGCTGTGCGCCGTCAACACCGAAGGCAAGCTGCTCGTGTTCCCGGTGAAGGATCTGCCGGAGCTGCCGCGCGGCAAGGGCAACAAGATCTTCGGGCTGTCTTCGAAGAAGGTAGAGACTCGCGAAGAGCTGCTCGTCGGCATCGCCATCGTTGCACCTGAGCAGAACCTGCTCGTGTGGTCGGGTGATCGCAAGATGACACTGAAGTTCAGTGAGCTGAAGGAGTATCGCGGTGAACGCGCGCAGCGCGGCGCCGTGCTGCCGCGCGGCTGGCGCAAGGTGGATCGGTTGGAAGTGGAAGGAAGTGTATAGCGGGCCGCGACGGCTGCTTCAATGCTGCAAGCTGCGTCCCTTCCCTTGCGGCAGCGGGGGCCGCTCCGGCGCATCCATGCGCCCCGCGCCATTCGTGCATCCCTGCACATCAGAAGGACAGGATGGGGGCTGCCCATCGAGCGCATCGCTTTCACCGACGCCCCACCCTAACCCTCCCCCCGCTATCGCGGAGGAGGGAATAGAGCGCAGATGGTCAGAACTGATACGCGAGGCCGAGCAGTGGTCCTGCGGCTCGCAGGTTCAGATCCAGATCATTGCCGCCACCTTGATCCGCATCGAAGCGGCTGATGCGGTAGGCGGCGATGCCGGTGAACGACGGCGTAAAGGGGTATTGCACGCCGGCAATGACGTTCCAGTATCGATCGCGATTCAGGCCGAAGCCCGCGGCATCGGCTTTCACGACGTAGCAGAGCCGCCCGTACAGAGGAGCTTCTGCGACGACGCCCACTGCCACGTCGAGCCAGTTGTCGTCGGCTTCCAATGATTGCAGTGGATTGCTCGCTTCGACGTTCAGCCAGGTGTAGCGGCCACCGACGTAGGGCGAGAGTTGCAGTGCACCTTTCGTCGGAAATGTTACATCCCAGCGGAAGTGGCGACCTATGCCAGCCTCTGCCAGCACCACCTTCGCGTGCACGTTTTGGTTGAAGAAGGCGGCGAAGCTCTTGTCTTTGAAGTCGAGCCCCAGGCCTTCTGCGTAGAGAAACGTACGCTCGTGTGTCCAGCGCACGTAACCCATCGCTCCCAGCTTGACGCCGCTGCCGAGCTCACTCAAACCGACATTCAGGGGGACCGAGATGTTGCCGATGCCAACGTCGCCTTTGACGTCAGGCCCCCATATGTAAGGCGCGACGATCCACGAGGACTCTGCTTCCTTCGCCTGCAAAGGCGAACTGAGCACTGCGCAAAGCAGCAGGAATAGCCAATGAAAACGCATGCGGCGACGCGCGCCGGAATGCGAAATTCGTGCGTACATGCGCAAACCTTGGGAAGCGAATCAAGCGTCGAACTTATAAGCGTCGACGCCTGGAAAGAAAAGACCGGCGTGCGGTGGACGTACGGTCGTCCGTATCGACTCAGCCCATCACGACTTGCTCGGGTTCATTCACGAAGTAGCCCTGAATGAACTCGATGCCCAACTGCCACAGCACAGCCATCGTATTGGCGTCCTCGACCCGCTCGGCAATGGTTGCCATGTTCTTCGCGCGTGCCTGATCGACCAGCTCGCGCACGAGTTGCTGGCGATTCGCATCGACGGCGAGACCCTGCATCAACGTGCCATCCACCTTCATGAAGTCAGCCGGCAATTGTGCCAGCAGCTTCTTCGGATCGCGCCCCATGCCGAAATGCTCGAGGGCGAACTTGAACCCATTCTGGCGCAGACCGGTGGCCAGCTGCGTCGTGTCGGACAGGTATTCGGCGGCGATCTGCTCGCTCACCTGAATGCAGATGCGGCCCGGCTCGACGCGCGTGCTCTTCAGCTGGTTCGTGAGCCACATCAGCAACGACTTGTCGCACACGGAGTCCTTCGACAGGCGCACGAACATGCGCTTCACCGGTCGGCTGGCGCAGAACGTCATTGCTGCAGCAATGACCCAGCGATCGATGTTCTTCATCAGGTCGTGCCGTTCTGCGGCCGGAATGAACTCGGACGGCAGTACCTCTTCGCCTTGTTCGTTCACCATGCGCACGAGCACGTCGAACATGCCGCGGTCTTCACCGAGCAGGCTCGCGATCGGCTGTTGCATCAAGCGGAAGCGGTTTTCCATGAGGGCGGACTTGATCAGCTTCGCCCAGATCTTGTCCTTCTGTTCCTGCTTGGTGTCCTCGTCGAGGCGATCGATGACGTGAATCTTGTTGCCGCCCGTTTCCTGGGCGACATTGAAGGCGTCTTCTGCATCGCGTACGGCGTGCTGCAGATCGGCCGTGCGCGGATCGACGAGTGCGATGCCGACACTGGCAGTGCAGGAGATGGATTTGTCGCCCGCCCGGAAGACCGATCCGGAGATCTTGCGCAGGAGGTTGGCCGACCAACTTTCGATATCGCCGCTCGTGCCGCGCTCGAGCAACACCAGGAAAGAGCCGCTGGCATGGCGGCCCGCCAGATCGTTCGGCTGGAGGTGTTCGCGCAGCACGGACGAGAATTGGGCGACGAAGTCCTCCTGGAGCAACGGACCGATGTCTTCAGTGATCTTGGTGAACTGGTCGGGGCCGATGCACAGCAACTCGCGCACGCCCGCTTTGATCGGCCCCGCCAACGATTGCCCCAGCTTCTCCAACAGGAAGCGGCGTTGCAGGAAGCCGCTGGCGGCGTCGCGCTCGAGCGCATCCGAGAGCTGCGCGTTCAAATCGCCGCTTTCTTTCCGCTTTGCGGCGATGCAGACACGCACCGCAGGCTCGCCATCGAATTCGGCGCGCGAGAACTCCATCTCCAGCGGCACTGTCGAGCCATCGCTCAATACGCCGTTTGCGCGCAACGGATGCGCGGTGAACTTGTCCTGCAGCGTTGCGACCAGCGCGCCCTTCAACGCTGCATGGGTGTCCGTTTCGAACGCATCCATGAGTGGCTGACCCACGAGCGCATCGGCTTCGGGATAACCGAACAACTCCACCCACGCGGGATTCGCATCGACGACGATGCCTTCCTGCACGTGCGCGATGGCGTCGGCCGAGCCCGCCATGAAGGATTTCAGCTGTTCTCGATATTCGTGCGCGGAGCGGATCGTGACGTCGAGCTGAGTGCGGAAGCGATGCGCTTCCAGCTCGCGAGCCAGCACGCCGTAGAGGCGCACGCGCTGCTTCAGCGTGACGACATCGCGGGCTCCGAGCTGCATCGCCGTGGCGATGCCACCCTCATCGACGTCCTCGCGTACGAACACGAGCGGCAGATCGCGTGCGAACTGAGTGCGCACCGTGGCGATCGTCTTCATCTCGTCAGGGCCGGTGCCGACGACGGCCACGAGCATCTGCGCACTGATCTGCGTCAGCGCATCGCCCAGGTCATTCAACTCGCGAATCCAATGACAACGCACGGCGATGCCGCCGTTGCGCATGGTGCTGTTGACGATCTCGACGATCTCCTGCTGGGGGGCCAGGACGATCATCGGTACTGCGCTGTTCTCAGCCAAACTTCACTCCTCGATTCCCGATCGAGCTCATACGCGACCTAGGGCGCTATCGGTGTCTTCGACGGTTCACCCGCGATCTCTCTGACCAGCTGGGGCACGAGGTACCCCGGGAGCCGTGCGCGAACTTCGCGTAGCAGTCGACGCGCGCGCCACTCTGCCACCTCGAAATGGGCGGCGCCTTGAACGCGGTCCAGCAAATGCAGGTAATAGGGGAGTACCCCGGCCGCAAACAGCTTTTCGCTCAAATCGACGAGTGCGTCTGTGGAGTCGTTCACGCGCGCGAGCAAAACCGCTTGATTGAGCAGTGTTGCACCGCTGTCGCGCAGCGCCTTGCAGGCCCTCGCGACCGCCGCATCGATCTCGTTGGCGTGGTTGGTGTGCAGGACGACGACCACTGGCCAGGGCAGGTTTTGCAGCCAGCGCCCCAGGCCATCGTCGACCCGTTCGGGCAGGACGATGGGATAACGCGTATGCACGCGCAGGCGGCGCACATGGGGGATGCGACGCAGATCGTCGGTCAGTCGCTGCAGCCGCTGGTCGCTCAAGCTCAGCGGGTCGCCGCCGCTCAGGATGATTTCCCCGATGCTCGGATCGGCTTGGATCAGAGCGAGTGCCTGCTGCCACTGCGAGCCCACGGCCGACTCGTCGCCATAGGGAAAGTGTCGACGAAAGCAATAGCGGCAGTGCACGGCGCAGGCGCCGGTCGCGATCAGCAGTGCGCGGCCGTGATATTTGTGCAGGAGCCCGGGTGCTGCGCGATGGGCGAGGTCCTGAACCGGATCGAATGTGTAACCGGCGGTTCGCTCCAGCTCCGCTCCCAGCGGCAGAATCTGCAACAGCAGAGGATCGCGCGCATCGCCGCGCCGCATGCGCCGTACGAAGCCACGCGGTACGCGCAACGGGAACGAGCGCGCGGCCAGCTGCGCCTCGATCATGGCGTCGAACGGTACATCGAGCTCGCTCAGCAACTCGCGCGGATCGCTGATCGCATCGGCCAACGCGCGCTGCCAGTCAGCCCTCGAAGCCGCTTCTGGCTGGTTTGCAATGGAGCTTGCAGCTATCATCGGCGCCCTTTTCGGCGTCCCAACGCCGTCTCCCGATCATTCTCGCAGACTCAAGCGGTGCCGACATGGCGAGTTTCAGCACGAACGAATTCAAGTCCGGGCTCAAGATCATCCTGGAAAACGATCCTTACTCCATCGTCGAGAACGAGATGGTGAAGCCTGGCAAGGGTCAGGCCTTCAATCGCGTGAAAGTGCGTAATTTGAAGACCGGCCGCGTGATCGAGCGCACCTTCAAGTCGGGCGACAGCGTCGAGGCTGCGGATGTCGTCGAGACCGAAATGCAATTTCTCTACAACGACGGTGAGTTCTGGCATTTCATGGTGCCCGACACCTTCGAGCAGTACACGGCGGGCAAGGAAGCGATGGGCGATGCCAACGTGTGGGTGAAAGACGGCATGAGCTGCACGGTCATGTTGTGGAACAACGTGCCGTTGAGCGTCACTGCACCGGCTCACGTGGAATTGAAGATCGTCGAGACGGATCCTGGGTTGCGCGGTGATACGGCCACGGGCGGTGCCAAGCCGGCCAAGCTGGAAACGGGTGCCGTCGTGCGCGTGCCGCTGTTCATCAACGAAGGCGAAATGATTCGCGTGGACACCCGCACCGGCGAGTACATCGCACGCGCCAAGGGCTGATAGGAAAGAAGCGGTTGGCGGTTAGCGGTTAGCGGTTGGTCTGAGGCGCTACCGCCGATGCGAGGAGCGTGCGAGCGTCGGGCTGTCCACGTCCAGCACGCCGAGCAGCTCCGCGCCGTGAACCATCGGTACGTGCGGCCTCGTCGAGCGCTGCGGTCGATTTCAGCTCGTGCATGGCATCACGCTCGTTCGAAGGGGAAGGCGAGCACTTCATCGATGTGGCTCGCGCCCACGGCGCACATCGCCAGACGATCGAAGCCGAGTGCGACACCAGCGCAATCGGGTAAGCCATGTGCGAGCGCAGCCAGAAACTGTTCGTCGATCGGCATCGAGGGGAGCTCGCGTCGCTGGCGCGCACGGAGATCCGATTCGAAGCGGTTGCGCTGCTCGGTCGCATTGCCGAGCTCATGGAAGCCATTGGCGAGCTCCATGCCTTGCAGATACGCCTCGAAGCGCGAAGCGACGGGTCCGCGGATACGCGCGAGTGCGGCCTGCGATCTGGGATAGTCATACACGAAACTCAGGCGATCCCAGCCCAGACGCGGGCCCACCAACGTACTCATCAGCAGATCGAGACAGGCGTCGCGATCCTGGCTGATCGAGCGCGGTACTTCGATGCCGTCGTTCTCCAGCCGTGCGATCAGGACGGGCAGCGGATCATCGAACGGGTCGACGCCGGCATGCAGTTGCACCGCCTCGCGGTAGCTCAGCCGTTCTGCGCGATCGAAATTGCGTTCCGCCGGCAGCACGGCCGTGATCAACCGTTCGACATCGGACATCAACGTGTGATGGTCGATTCCCAAGCGATACCACTCGATCAGCGTGAACTCCGGGTTGTGCAGGCGTCCTGCTTCGCCGTCGCGATACACGCGTGCGATCTGATAGATGTCGGCGCATCCCGCGGCCAGCAACCGTTTCATCGCGTATTCGGGGGAGGTGTGCAGGTATCGCGGCTGGCCGTTGACGCGTGCCTCGACGCTTGCGAGATGCACATCGGTTACTGCGGCGCGGCTCAGTGTCGGTGTTTCCACTTCGAGCGTGCGTGTGGCGACGAAGTATTCGCGAATCGCCCGCAGCAGCCGCGCCCGTACCTCCAACGTGGCGATCTGCGCAGTGGGCCGCCAGCTGCTCATGCGCGTTGGCCGATCACTTTGCCCAGCTGCAGGATCGCGCCCGGTTGCAACTCGGGCGCCCACCGGATGCGATTGGGCTCGAATAGCAGGATGACCGTGGAGCCCATGTTGAAGCGACCGAGCTCCGCTCCTTGTGCGAGCTGCGTGCCTGCGCCCGTATCGATACGGCGCACGCTCTTGCGCCCGCGCGGCGGTGGATTCACTTCGCCGCACCACACGGTTTCGATGCTGCCGACGAACAGTGCGCCGACGAGGATGACGGCCATGCGGCCATGCGCCGTGTCGAAGTCGCAGATCACGCGCTCATTGCGGGCGAAGACGCCGGGCACGGTGCGCACGGTTGCCGCGTTCACGCTGAAGAGCTGACCGGGTACATACACGGTCGTGCGCAACCGGCCGCTGATCGGCATGTGGATGCGGTGGTAGTTGAACGGCGCGAGATAGATGCAGGCGTATTCGCCATTGCTGTAGTGCGCGATCATCCCGGCATCGCGCGCCAGTAGCTCGCTCAGGCGATACGAATGACCTTTGGCCTGTAACAGGGCTTCATCGTCGATATGCCCTGACTGACTGGCCATGCCATCGACGGGACTGATGATGGACTCCGTGCCGTCGAGCCACGTGCGTGCGTCGGTCTTGAGCGCGCGCGTGAAAAACGCATTGAAGCTGTCGTACGCGAGCGGATCGGAGTTCGCCGCCTCCTGCATGTTCACCGCGTAGCCCTTCATGAACTGCTGAATCAGCAGCCGCTTGAGCCACGGCCGCCGCGTGCGCATCAGGCGGTGGATGAAGCGCGACAGAACGTGCTTCGGCAACACGGCCTGGAGCAATGCAAAGCCGCGATCGCCGAGGCTCGTGTCGGATACGTTCGCGCTCATGACACGGCGCGCACGATGATGCGGTAGTCGCTCGCGATGCTCTGGGCTGTTTGCGTCGGCGTGAACAGCGCGTTGAACTCACCCCGCGGGTTGATCACGAAGATCGCGGCCGAGTGATCGACCGTGTAATCCCCGTTGGGCAATGAGGCGCGACTGACGGGCACGCCCAGTGCTTCAGTGAGTGCCGAGATGCGGTCGGGTGGTCCCGTCACCCCGCGCAGCGTGGGTCCGAAGAAGCGGACGTACTCGGCCATCTGTTGCGGCGTGTCGCGCTCGGGATCGACGGACACGAAGACGAGCTGAGGTTGCAGATCCTGCGGCAGATCGGCGAGCAGCCCTTTCGTCTGCTGCAGCATCGTGAGCGTGTTCGGACAGATCGCGGGGCAGTGCGTGAAGCCGAAGAACACCAGCGACCAGCGTCCTTCGAGATTGGCGCGCGTGAACTGCGCGCCGGTCTCGTTCAACAAATCGAACGCGGGCAAAGGTCGCGGCGGCTGGATGACCGTGGCGCTGGCGGTCGCGGCTGGAGCAGGGCCTTGCAATACCGAGCGCGCCAGCCACACGCCAGCGCTCGCCGCTAGAATGCCGACCACGATGGTGAGCGAAAGAGAAGAGATGCGAGTGCGATTCATGCTGGGCTCTGGCGCGCGGGGCGCGGATTATTGCACGCGCGCCGCGCGGTTCGAGCGTGTGTCCCATGCTTGACCTCAATGCGCCAGATCCGGTTGACGCCGGCACATTGATTCACCTCGGCGCGCAAGCGCTGCTGGCCGCGAGCGTGTGGTTCGGTCATGGCACCGACAACGCCGTAGACGAAGCAGCGGAGCTCGTGTTCTTCGCCGCCGGCCTGCGGCATGAGGATGCGCCGGACGCGTATGCCACCGTGTTGACGGCTGCCCAACGCGCGCAGGCGCTCGAGTTGCTCGAGCGGCGTGTCGCCGAGCGGGTGCCTGCCGCCTATCTCACGCGCCGGATGTGGTTCGCAGGGCATGAGTTCTATGTGGACGAGCGCGTGCTCGTGCCGCGCTCGCCGATTGCCGAGTTGATTCAAAGCGAGTTTCAACCCTGGGTCGAGCCCGAGGTCGTGACGCGGGTGTTGGACATCGGCACCGGATCGGGTTGCATTGCCATTGCGGCGGCGCTGGCGTTGCCGCATGCGACGGTGGATGCAGCGGACGTGTCCAACGATGCACTCGAGGTCGCGCGTATAAACGTCGAGAGATTCGGACTCGGCGAGCGCGTGCACCTGGTGCAGTCGGACGTGTACAGCGGTCTCGCGGGGCGCCGCTATGAGGTCATCGTGGCGAACCCGCCGTACGTCGGCCAGGAGGAGCTCGCCGCATTGCCTGAGGAGTACGCACGTGAACCGCGGCTGGGGCTGTATGGCGGCGATGACGGACTGGACATCGTCCATCGCATCCTGGCGGGCGCGGAGAATCATCTTTCTGAGAAGGGCGCGCTGATCGTCGAGGTCGGCAATTCGGAAGAAGCGCTCGCGACGGCGTTGCCCGAGGTGCCGTTCACGTGGCTCGAGTTCGCGAATGGCGGCGGTGGCGTGTTCGTGCTGAGCGCGGCGGAACTCCGCGAACATCGCGCCACCTTCGCCCGCTAGAATCGCTACCTGTTCAGTTCCAGGCGGCCTCATGTCCGGCAATACCATCGGCAAGCTCTTCACAGTGACGACCTTTGGCGAAAGCCATGGGCCGGCACTGGGTGCGATCGTGGATGGCTGCCCGCCGGGACTCGAGCTGTCGGAGGCCGACATCCAACCCGACGTCGATCGCCGCCGCACCGGTACCTCGCGGCATACGAGTCAACGCCGTGAGCCGGATCAGGTGAAGATCCTTTCCGGTGTCTTCGAAGGTCGCACGACGGGCACGCCGATCGGCTTGTTGGTCGAGAACGAAGATCAGCGCTCGCGGGACTACGACAAGATCAAGGACCGCTTCCGGCCCGGGCACGCGGACTACACCTATCAACTGAAGTACGGCTTCCGTGACCACCGTGGCGGCGGACGCTCATCGGCGCGCGAGACCGTCATGCGGGTTGCTGCAGGCGCCATCGCTCGCAAGTACCTGCGTGTCCGCTGGGGCGTCACGATCAGTGGTTATCTCGCGCAGCTGGGACCGCTGGTACTCGAGCCCAAGGCACCCGCCACCGCGTACGACAACCCGTTCTTCTGCCCCGATCCGTCGCGGCTCGACGAGCTCGATCGCTACATGACGGAGCTGCGCCGGGCCGGCGATTCCGTGGGCGCCCGGGTGAATGTCGTCGCGACCGGCGTGCCGCCGGGTCTGGGCGAGCCCGTATTCGATCGCCTCGATGCGGACATCGCCCACGCCATGATGAGCATCAACGCCGTGAAGGGGGTCGAGATCGGGGCCGGCTTCGCCTCCATTGCGCAGAAGGGCAGTGAGCATCGCGATGAGCTCACCCCGACGGGGTTCACGAGCAATCGGGCCGGGGGTGTCCTCGGAGGCATCTCCACCGGTCAGGACCTGCTGGTCAGCATCGCGTTGAAGCCAACCTCCAGCATCGTCGTTCCGGGTCAGACGATCGATGTCACGGGCCAGCCGGCCGAGGTCGTGACCACGGGTCGTCACGATCCTTGCGTGGGGCTCAGGGCAACGCCGATTGCCGAGGCCATGCTGGCCCTCGTATTGATGGATCACGGCCTGCGGCATCGGGCGCAAAACGCCGACGTGGTTTCGAGTACGCCGGATATTGGGAGGGGCTAGGAGGGCGCTTGGGTGGGAGGGCACGGGGCGAGGATGAAGAGCGGCCGCTGACTCTCTGACCCAGAGCCCAACGGCCCAGAGCCTTCCTTACCCTGTCATCGTCAATGCCGCCTAAGTCCCTGCACGCGCTTCACACTTTGCGTGTGACCCGCCTCCTGTTTTTTCCATAAGGAGCTTATCTGTACCGCACCTTTGCGGTACTGTTGCGCCGATTTTTCATGGGCGCGTGAGCGGCATTTCAAGAGTCAAGCGGCCGGCGACACCGGCATTCGGATCACATGAGCAGAAGTTTGAACGTAGCGGTAGTGGGCGCGACCGGCCTGGTCGGCAGCACCATGTTGTCCATCCTCGAGCAGCGAGATTTCCCCGTCGGCGAATTGTTTCCTCTGGCAAGCGAGCGCTCGGTCGGAAAATCGGTGCGCTTCAAAGGCAAGGACTACGCGGTTCAGGATCTCGCCAGGTTCGATTTCTCGCAGGCACAGATCGGATTGTTTTCGGCTGGCGGCAGTGTCTCTGCGGTGTATGCGCCGAAGGCGGGTGCGGCGGGCTGTGTCGTCGTCGACAACACCTCGCAGTTCCGTTACCAGGACGACATTCCCCTGGTCATCACCGAGGTGAATCCGCACGCGATCGCCGGCTATCGCAAGCACAACATCATCGCGAATCCCAACTGCTCCACCATGCAGATGCTGGTGGCGTTGAAGCCGCTGCACGATGCTGCCGGTATCGAGCGCATCAACGTCGCGACGTATCAGTCCGTCTCCGGCGGTGGCCAGAAGGCGATGAACGAGTTGTCTCAGCAGGTGAAGGCGCTCGCGCAGGGCGACACCGTCAACCCGAAGGTCATCGCCAAACAGATTGCCTTCAACTGCGTGCCGCAGATCGACGTCTTCCTGGACAATGGCTACACCAAGGAAGAGATGAAGATGTTCTGGGAGACGCAGAAGATTCTCGAAGACAAGAACATCCTGGTCAATGCGACGGCCGTGCGGGTGCCGGTGTACGTCGGTCATTCCGAAGCGGTCCACATCGAAACACGCCGCAAGCTCAGCGCGGCGGAAGCGACCGAGCTGTTGTCGCGTGCCCCCGGCGTGGTGGTCATCGATGAACGCAAGCCGGGCGGTTACCCGACGGCGGTGACGGAAGCAGCGGACAAAGATCCCGTGTACGTCGGCCGTATCCGCGAAGACATCTCGCACGCACGTGGCCTCGATCTGTGGATCGTGGGCGATAACGTGCGTAAGGGCGCGGCGCTGAATAGCGTGCAAATCGCTGAAATCTTGGTGAAAGATTATCTCTAGGCTATAGTCCGCGCCCACTTGCGCTGGCCGTTATGTAAGGCGAAACCGCCTGCCATAGCTGCAGGCCGCAGCAGGCGCTGACAGGACACACTCTCCGGGGAGAGCTGATGACAAGACTCACACCGCGTCTGCTGTTGATGGGGGCTCTGCTGTCGCCAGCCACGCTCTATGCGTTGGGTCTTGGCGAGATCCGCCTCAACTCGGCCTTGAACCAACCGCTGGATGCCGAGATCGAGCTCATTGCGCCGACTCAGGAAGAGCTGACCAGCCTCAAGGTGAATCTCGCGAACGTGGAGACGTTCCAGCGCTATGGCCTGGACCGTCCGCAGTTCCTCTCGAGCCTGCGCTTCGAAGTGGCGCGCGGCAAAGAGGGCGCCAGCGTCATCAAGGTTTCTTCGAATCGCTCCATCACCGAACCGTTTGTGACCTTGCTCGTCGAGGCGAGCTGGGCGCGTGGCCGGTTGCTGCGCGAATACACCGTCCTCCTCGATCCGCCGGTCTTCATGCCGGGCGAGAAGGAAGCCCCTGCCGTCGTGCAGGCGCCACGCTCGGGTGTATCGAGTGAGGGACGGATCGAACGCGAAGATCAATCAGAAGCTGCACCTGCCCCGCAACCGGCGCCTGCAGCCCCAACTCCAGTGCCGCAGCCCCGGAGCCAGCAGCCGGCATCCGCTCCGGCTCCAGCCGCAGAGGCACCCGCCCCCGAGGTTGCTCCCGGCAGCACCTACACCGTGCAACGCAACGACACGCTGTATCGCATCGCCCAGGAAGTGCGCCCTGGGTCGCGCCGTGTGATCAACCAGACGATGATCGCGTTGTATCGCGCAAACCCGGATGCTTTCGCAGGAACCATTCATCGCTTGAAGGCGGGCAGCGTGCTGCGCGTGCCTGAAACGTCGGCCATCGAAGCGACCGACTCGGCCGAGGCCTCGAGCGAAGTGGCCCGCCAGACGGAAGCCTGGCGCGCCGGCACCGACGCAGGTCATTTGCAGCTCGTCACACCGAGCGAGACACCATCCGAACAAGCGGCACAGACGCCCACGGCACCGGCGACTTCAGCGCCAGCGGCGCCGGGAGCGCAACCGTCAGCGTCGAAACAGCCATCCGCACCCGCGAGCTCTGCTCCGGCTACGGAGTCTAAACGACCGGTGACCATTCCCGATGCCGGGCTCTCGCAGATGCAGGAGCGCCTGGGCGAGGAGCAAAAGGCGCCGGCTCCAGGTGCAGAGGCGCCAGCCCCTTCGCAAGCACCCGCCGCGACGACCGAGCCGCAACCCGAGACACCGGCTGCGCAACCTGAACCGCCGAAGCCTGTTGCCAAGCCGGCGCCCGCTCCGGCTCCGGCTCCCGAAGGCGGTCTGCTGGACACGCTCAAGGATTACTGGTGGGCGGTGCTCGGTTTGCTGGCATTGATCGCGGCGGCGGCGTTCGTGATCCGCCGGCGGCAAGCGCAAGCGGACGAAGACACATTCCCGACGGTTGACTATGACCCGCCGCGCAGCGCGCCCTCGATTTCTCCGCCGCGCGAAATTCCCGATCGCTTCATGGATCAGGAGCTCGAGGAGCCGGCGCCCGTGGCAGCGCCGGTGTCACGGACGCCCGTGGTGGAAGAGCCTGTTGCAGCCCGGCCTCCGGAAGACACGCTCAGCAGCGAAACAGCGGTGCAGCTGGATCAGCAGGATGCGCTGGCCGAAGCCGACTTCCACATGGCGTACGGCTTGTACGACCAGGCTGCCGATCTGGTGAAGATCGCGATCGAGCGCGAGCCGGGACGCCGCGACCTGCAGCTGAAGCTGCTCGAAATCTACTTCGTGTGGGGCAACAAGGATCTCTTCCTCGAGACCGCCCGCGGTCTCCATGCCACCCGTGCGCAAGCTGTGTCGGGCGAGTGGGAAAAAGTCTCCATCATGGGTCGCCAGATCGCGCCCGCAGATCCGATGTTCCAGACCGATGGCGCCACGCACGTGGATGCGGTCGACGTCAATCTGGAAGGCGGCGAGAACCGCGTCGACATCGACCTGTTCGGCGAACCCGAAGGGGAGCAAGGCAAGGATCTCGATATCGAGTTCGGCAGCGGCGAGCGCGCCACCGTGAAGACCGCAGGCGACTCCAGCCTCGACTTCCTGCTCGATGAGCCAACCCGCGGTGCGGATGACGAGCCCACGCGTGAGATGGACCCGCTGGCGCGTACGCAGGAAACGCCGACCATCGAATCGCCGGCGCTCGATCGCGGGACGCAGACCGTGCGTGCGCCCAGTGCGGCGAAGGCCTCGTTCAATACGGAACAGACGGCGGAGCTGTCGCTCGACGATCTGGATCTCGACGTCAACGAAATGGAGAACACGAACTCCTTCGAGGAGACGAACGCGCTCGAAGACGTGTCGACCCGGGAGATGGAACAGCCCGCCGGATTGCGCGATGACGAGATGACGCAGCTCGCGCCGTCGATGAGCAACCTCGATCGCACGATGGAGGCACCTCGTGCACCGCAGTTCGATATCGAGAGCACCGGCACGATCTCCATCGACAATTTCGACCTGGATGCGGCGGCAGCCGCAGCACAGGGCGACACCATCGAACAGCGCAAGCCGAGCGATCTGGATGCGACGGCTGCATTCAACCGCCCCCCGGTGGATATGGATCTCGATAACCTCGACGGCTTGCTCGAGGACGATGGCGAAACGGTGCGTCGCCCAGGTCACGAAGAAGCCGAAGAGGATCGCTTCTCGAACGACGTCTTCAACCTCAACGACTTGCGCGACGAGAAGATCGATCTCGACGTCGGCGACGCCTTCAACGTCGATGACAGCGGTCCGACCAACACGCAGGCCATGACGGCCGAGATGGATCTTGGCGAAGAGCTCGAGCCTGTCACGATGAGTGAAGTGGGCACGAAGCTCGATCTCGCCCGCGCCTACATGGACATGGGCGATCCGGACGGTGCGCGCAGCATCCTCGAGGAGGTGCTGGAAGAGGGCAACGCCAATCAGAAGCAGGAAGCGCAGCGCCTGTTGGAGGCGGTGAAGTAGCGGGAAATCGGCTGGCGGGTCGCTGGCTTGCTGGCCAGAAGGTTTTGCAAGCTGACTGGCCCACTAGCCAGCCAGCTAGCTGACCGACTGTCCCATGCCTCGCTTCGCCCTCGGTCTCGAATACGACGGTAGCGGTTTCGCCGGTTGGCAATCGCAACCGCACGCGCCCAGCGTGCAAAGCGCAGTGGAAGCGGCGCTGAGCGCAGTCGCCGATCATCCCATCGCGGCACATGCCGCTGGCCGCACGGATGCCGGCGTGCACGCCGCCATCCAGGTCGTGCACTTCGACACGACCGCCGAGCGCACTGAGCGCAGCTGGACTCTGGGCTCCAACACTCACTTGCCCGAAGCCGTTTGTGCGCTGTGGACCCGTGCTGTCCCGGATACTTTCCATGCACGCTACAGCGCGCTCGCGCGCACCTACCGCTACGTCATTCTCAATCGACTCTCGCGCGCGGCGTTGATGCATCACCGGGTGTGCTGGGTGCGTTACGCGCTCGATCACGAACGCATGCATGCGGCGGCACAGGTGCTCGTCGGTGAGCACGACTTCTCTTCCTTCCGTGATGCGGAGTGTCAGTCACGAACACCGGTTCGCCGACTGCAGGTGATTACTGTCGAGCGCACAGCAGATGTCGTCACCATCACGGTGACTGCGAATGCGTTCCTGCATCACATGGTCCGCAACATCGCTGGCGTGCTGATCGCGATCGGCCGTGGACAACAGGCAGTCGAGTGGTGCGCAGAGGTGCTCGCTGTGCGTCAGCGCACCAAGGCGGGTGTCACTGCGGTGCCTCATGGGCTGTATTTCGCAGGCATCCGCTATCCGCACGAGCTGCAGCTGCCGAGCGAGCTCGCGGCATTTCATCCGCTGAGCGTCGTTCCTCACGTGCCGTTCCCCTTGAGCTGACGTGAGTGGCCGGCTCCGTTCCTCTCCGCGGCGCGACGGAGGGAACAGGATTCATCGCAGCTTCGGCATCACTCGTTCGGAAAACAGTTTCAGAAAGCGCGACTGATCCGGTCCCGGCGCATGAAAGACCAGATGCTTGAAGCCCATGTCCAGATAAGGCCGGATGCCGGCGACGATTTCGTCGGGATCGTTGCTCACGATCCAGCGCGAGGCCGTGCGTTCAACGGGCAACGCATCCGCCAGACGCTCCATCGCCAACGGATCTTCGACGTTCATCTTCTCTTCGGGCGTCAGCGCCAGGGCGCCCCAGTAGTGCGTGTCGTTCAACGCGCGCGTGCGATCGGTATCGAACGACACCTTCATCTCGATCATGCGATCGATGCTGTCGGGCGCTCGCCCGGCCTGCTGCAGGCCCGCTGCGAGATTGGGCAACAAGGTTTCGGTGTAGAGGTCGCGCTTCTTGCCGCTCGTGCAGATGAATCCTTCCGCCTTGAGTCCTGCGAGCTTCGCAATGAACGGCCCGGCTCCCGCGATGTAAAGCGGCACGGGCTGTTCGGGTCGATCGTAGATGGTGGCCTTTTCCGTGCGATAGAACTGACCATGAAAGCTCACGCGCTCCTCGCTCCAGAGCTGGCGAATCAGCTCGATCGCTTCCTTGAATCGCGCCGTGCGCTCCTTCTGCTCCGGCCATTGCATGCCTGTAGCCGGCACTTCATTCAACGATTCGCCGGTGCCGATGCCGAGAATGACCCGCTGCGGAAACAGACTGCCCAAGGTTGCGAACGCATGCGCGACCACGGACGGGTGATAGCGAAACGTCGGCGTCAGCACGCTCGTGCCGATCGCAACCCGCGTTGTCTTCGCGCCCAAAGCCCCCAGCCAGGACAGCGAGAAGGGCGCTTGCCCACCGGTGTGTCGCCAGGGTTGGAAGTGATCGCTGATGAAGACCGAATCGAAGCCGTAGCGCTCGGCTTCGATCGAATAGTCGAGCAGTTGCCGTGAGTCGAATTGTTCTGCAGAAGCCTTGTATCCGATCTTGAGCATGACAGTCGTCCGTCGCCTGATTCGAGTGGTCGGACGCTAGCGCATCTCAGCGCATGAGCCTAGGGGGGCCAACTGGTCGGCTGGCTGGCTGGTCGGCTGGCCAGAAGCTCCGAGCAGTGCGATCACGAAATGCGGATGGCTCGAATATGCACAGAACCTCTGGCCAGCCGACCAGCCAGCCAGCCGACAGCGGAGCGGCCTCACCCTCTTGCCGCCCCCCACCCGATGCGTTTAGATGCCGGCCCCGAGCGTTTGCATCGAGTACCCCATGACCTGGTTCGAGAAGATCATCCCCTCCCGCATCAAGACCGAGCGCCGGACGCGCTCCGTGCCGGAAGGGTTGTGGATGAAGTGCGGCGCATGCGATGCCGTGCTGTATCGAGCCGAGCTCGAGCGCAATCTCCATGTCTGTCCGAAGTGCTCGCATCACATGCGCATCCGGGCGCGCGATCGCCTCGAGCGCTTTCTGGACACCGATAGCTACACGGAGCTGGCCGTCAACATCGAGCCGGAAGATCCCCTCAAGTTTCGCGACACGAAGAAGTATCGCGACCGCCTCGTCCAGTCGCAGAAGGCCACGGGAGAGAAGGACGCGCTGGTCGTTCTTGCCGGAACGTTGCAGGGCACGGCTATCGTTGCTGCCGCGTTCGACTTCGAGTTCATGGGAGGCTCGATGGGTTCGGTGGTCGGAGAGCGCTTCGTGCGCGGGGTCGAGCATTGCCTCGAGCAGCGCAAGCCGCTCGTGTGTTTTGCCGCCAGCGGCGGTGCGCGCATGCAGGAGGCATTGCTGTCGTTGCTGCAGATGGCGAAGACGAGCGCGGCGCTGGCTCGCATGTCGCAAGCCAAGCTGCCGTTCATCTCCGTGATGACCGATCCGACGACGGGTGGCGTGTCGGCGAGCCTTGCAATGCTGGGCGATGTGAATATCGGCGAGCCCAAGGCATTGATCGGCTTTGCGGGCCAGCGAGTCATCCAGCAAACCGTGCGCGAGACGCTGCCCGAAGGTTTCCAGCGCAGTGAATTCCTGCTCGAGCATGGCGCGCTCGACATGATCGTCGATCGTCGCGACATGCGTGATCGCATTGCGGGCCTGCTGACGATCTTTACTCATCGTCCAGCACCGCAGGCGGACACGCGCGTCGCTTGAGGGCGGGGAGGGCGCTGGGCTGTTGGGCTCTGAGTCGCGAACCTGGCGGTGTCCCCGCAGCAATCTCAGAATTCCATAGTTCAACGGCCCAATGGCCCAGCGCCCTCCCATGAACCGCAATTCGTTAGCCGACTGGCTCGCCTGGCAGGAGTCGCTGCACTGGCGTTCGATCGATCTCGGCCTCACGCGTCTGCTGCGTGTCTACGAGCGGCTCGCGCTGCCCGCCTTCAAATTCCCCGTCATCACGGTGGGCGGCACGAACGGCAAGGGTTCGTGCGTGGCGCTGCTCGCGAGCATTCTTCGCGCTGGCGGCTATCGTGTCGGTACGTTCACGTCGCCCCATCTGTTGCGCTACAACGAGCGCATACAGATCGATGGATGTGAGATTTCCGATGCCTCGCTGATCGCAGCCTTCGAGCGCATCGAGGCCGTGCGCGGCGAGGAATCGCTCACCTATTTCGAGTTCAACACGCTTGCCGCTCTGTTGATTTTCGATACGGCCGGTCTCGATGCCGCCGTCCTCGAGGTGGGCATGGGCGGCCGCTTGGATACTGTCAACCTGGTCGATGCCGACGTCGCGCTCGTCACTTCCATCGGGCTCGATCACTGCGAGTATCTCGGCACCGATCTGGAATCGATCGGACGCGAGAAGGCCGGCATATTCCGTCCGCATCAAGTGGCGATCTATGGCTCACGGGCGATGCCGCGTTCGATCGCCGAGACCGCGCAGCAGATCGGTGCGGAGCTGCGGCGTCTTGGCGTTCAGTTCGACTACTCGCGTGCGGGCGACGTCTGGCACTGGCGCGGATTGGCCAGCGAGCGCCGCTCGTTGCCGCTGCCGGGATTGATCGGCGACGTGCAATTCGACAATGCGTCCGCCGTGCTCGCCGTTCTCGAAGCACTGCAGCGACGCTTGCCATTGACGGCGGATGCCATCGCCAACGGCCTGCGCGCGGCGCAGCTGCCCGGCCGCTTTCAAGTGCAGCCTCTGCAAGGTGTGACCTGGATCTTCGATGTTGCCCACAACCCGGCAGCCGCCGAAACACTGGCTGCTCGCTTGGCAGCGATGGCGAGCGCCGGCCGCACGATCGCCGTGTGCGGCATCGTGGGCGACAAGGACATCGAAGGCGTCGCGCGCATCCTCACGCCGCATATCCACCACTGGATCGTCACGGGATTGAATTCACCGCGCGCCTTGTCGGCTGAGCAGCTCGGGCAGCGCATTGCGAGCGTCGGCGCAGCCGTCGCCGGAAAGGAATCCACAGTCGCGGAAGCCTGCGAGCTGGCGCGTTCGGAGGCTCGGCCGGGCGATCGCGTGATCGTGTTCGGCTCGTTTTCGACGGTGGGACCGGCGCTGGAGTGGATCGAGAAGATATCGAACGCGGGGCATTGATCGCTGCCAGGTCCGGCCAATGCCGTCACCCAGTGCAACCTCCTATACTTCGCGTGTGGAAAGACAAGTCAAAGAACGGTTGATCGGCGCCGCGGTACTGGTGGCCATCGCGGTCATTCTGATTCCCGAGTTGCTGTCCGGTCCGAGCACGCAGCACAAGCCGCCGGTCGCTACGTCCCCTCGCAATGAGCAGGGCATCAAGACTTACCAGTTCGATTTGAATCAACCGCGCCCGAGCGGTCAGTTCACCAGCCCCACGGCGGCACCGCCGCCTGAACAGACGACGCCGCAACCCGAGCCGGAAAAGCAGCCGGAAGCACAATCCGCTCCGGAAGAGACAGCCGCCACTCCGCCCGCAGCGGCGACCGTCCCTGGGCGAGAAGTTGCACCACCGGCGGCTGAGTCACCGCGCCCCACGCCTCAGCTCGAGAAACCGCCAGCCGCGAGTCCGCCGCCTACCCCCGCACCGCGGCCCTCTGCGGCGAGCACACCGGGCTGGGCCGTTCAGTTGGGCAGCTTCGCCGATGCCGAGCGCGCAAACCACCTTGCCGATCGTTTGCGCGCGGCCGGTCACAACGCCTATCTGGTTCCCCTGCGTCGGGCAGACGGCAAGACACTGCAGCGCGTGCGCATCGGCCCCTATGGCGAGCGCGCTCAAGCCGAGGCCGCACTGAAGCGCGTCGCGAGCGAAGCGAAGGGGGCGGCGGTGGTTTCGCAGCCGTGACGCGGTCTGCTGGGTAGTTGGTCTGCTGGCTAGCTGGTCGGCTGGCCAGAAGTGGTTCTTCGCGCACTGAAGTGCTCTGGCCAGCCGACCAGCTGGCCGCCTAAGGTTTTCCCTGGTGCAGTGCGCAGTCCGGTAGGGCGACTGGTAGAATCCGCGCCCACTCAAGCCTCTCGGGGCGCACTCAATCGTGACTGCATGAACGCTGCCGATTACCTGATTCTCGGCGTGCTCGTCTTTTCGATGGTGATCGGCATGCTGCGCGGTTTCCTACGCGAAGCCGTGGCTCTCATCGCATGGTTATGCGGTTTATGGCTGGCGTGGCGCTATGCGCCGCTGCTCGAGCCTTATCTGGGTGGTCTGCTCGAACGCGAGCCGTTTCAGACCTGGACCGCGCGCGCCATCATTCTTTTCGGCGTACTGATCCTTGGGTGGCTGGTGTCCAGCGTTCTGGCATATGCACTGCATCATTCCAATCTGAGCATCATGGTGGACCGCCTGCTCGGTATGCTCTTCGGTGTACTGCGTGGCGCGGTTGCGGTCGCGGTCTTCGTGATCCTGGCGCAGCTCGTGCGGCTCGATCAGGTGCACTGGTGGCAGCGCTCGCGGTTGTTGCCGTACGCCGTTGAATTCGCGGGCTGGATCCGCAATTTCGCAGAGACCGGGTTGGATGTCGTAGATGCGGATCGTAAGTCGGTGAGGGCCTGACACATGTGCGGAATCGTCGGCATCGTTGGGCATACCCCGGTGAACCAGCAACTCTACGACGCGCTCACCGTGCTGCAGCACCGCGGTCAGGACGCCGCCGGCATCATGACCTGCCACGACGGGCAGCTCTTCTTGCGCAAGACCACCGGCCTCGTGCGCGATGTGTTCCAGCATCGCCACATGATGGCCTTGAAGGGCGACATCGGTCTCGGCCACGTGCGTTATCCGACAGCCGGTTGCGACAGCTCATCCGAGGCGCAGCCGTTCTTCGTCAACTCGCCGTACGGCATCTGCCTCGCGCACAACGGCAATCTCACGAACGCGGCCGAGCTGGCGGCAACGCTCATCCGCGAAGATCGCCGCCACCTCAACACCCAATCCGATTCCGAAGTGCTGCTCAACGTCTTCGCGAGCGAGCTTGCGCGTCTCGGCAAGCCACATGCGAGCGTGCAGGACATCTTCACCGCGCTCACGGCTGTGTATCGCCGCTCCCGCGGTGCGTATGCGGCCGTCGCGATGATCGTCGGCCACGGTCTGCTCGGCTTCCGCGACGCGCACGGCATTCGTCCGCTGGTCATCGGCCGGCGCGAACATCCGAAAGGCGTGGAGTACATGCTGGCATCCGAGAGCGTCGCGCTCGACATGCTCGGCTTCAAGCTGATGCGCGATGTGAACGCGGGTGAAGCCGTGTTCATCGACGAGTTCGGTCGCCTGCACACGCATCAGTGCGCACCGGCCGAGAAGGTCACGCCGTGCATCTTCGAGTACGTCTACTTCGCGCGTCCCGACTCCATCATCGACAACATCTCGGTTCACAAGGCGCGGCTGCGCATGGGCGATCTGCTCGCCGAGAAGATCCGACGCATCTGGCCCGATCATGACATCGACGTCGTCGTGCCGATTCCGGATACCAGCCGAACGGCCGCCGTGCAGGTCGCGCAGCACTTGGGCATCAAGTATCGCGAAGGCTTCGTGAAGAACCGCTACATCGGCCGCACGTTCATCATGCCGGGACAGGAGCAGCGCGCGAAATCCGTGCGCTCGAAACTGAATCCCATCGATCTCGAGTTTCGCGGCAAGAACGTGCTGCTGATCGATGACTCGATCGTGCGCGGTACGACCTCCGCGCAGATCATCGATCTCGCCCGCGAAGCGGGAGCGAATCGCGTGTACTTCGCTTCAGCCGCGCCGCCGGTCCGCTATCCCAACGTCTATGGCATCGACATGCCGGCCGCCTCGGAGCTCGTTGCCGCCGGTCGCAGCGAAGAGGAAGTCGCGCGCGCCATCGGTGCGGATCGATTGATCTATCAAGATATCCAGGATCTCGTGCTCGCGTGCCGCCATCACGACTCCGACGTGCAGGAGTTCGATACGTCCTGCTTCTCGGGCACCTACGTCACGGGTGATGTCACGCCCGAGTATCTGGCCCATCTGCAGGCTGCCCGCTCCGACGAAGCCAAGGCTCTGCGGCGCGAAGCGACCGCCGTGGCGCCGAGCCAATTCAAGGCCGTTCGCGCAGTGTGAAGGCGAAGCGGTTGGCGGTTGGCGGTTAGCGGTTGGTAAGAAGTTAGACCCATCGTCCGTTCCGACCAACCGCCAACCGCTAACCGCCAACCGCTTCTCCTTCCCATGCCTCGCGCTTTCGTCGTCACGGATCATGTGCAGATCGGGCGTGTCCTCGAGCACCACCTCACGACGATCTGGAGTGAGGCGCAGTGCCGCGTGTACTCACCCAAATCCTCCGGCCGACTGCATCCGGCCTTCACGGCTGCGGGGTTCGATTTCGCCATCGTTGACGAGCGCGCCGATCATGGCCGCGGCCGGCAATGGCTGGCGAATCTGCTGCATCGGCCGGACTTTCCGCCCGTCCTGTACCTGATCTCGAAGGACGATGAACGCACGCTGCCGCCGGGTGTGGTGGATTGCTTCGTTCGCGATCGCATCGACCACGCGCGCTTTGCGAATGCGGCGCACGCGGCAGTCGACCAGCGCCACGCGATGAGGCAGCGGATGCATGGCGGACCGGACTACCTGCGGGCCTGTCGCTTCAACGATGTGGTCATCCAGGGACATCGTCACGTGCGTGAGTTGGCGGCGGGCGCGGGCGGTGGGAGCGCGAAGGTGTATCTCGCCGAAAGCGAAGCCGCAGGCGACATGGTCGTCCTCAAGGTGCTGCACCTGGAGGAGGAAGAAGGCGACGAGCGCAGCACGCTGGCGTACGAGCGCTTCATGCAGGAGTACGAGCTGATCTCACGTATCCGTCATCCGAACGTCGTGCGCATTCTGGACTTGGGGATCGCCGACGACCACGCCTACATCGCGATGGAATATTTTCCGCAAGGCGATTTGCGCGAGCGCTTGAGCGCACCGATCGAGCCCAAGCTCGCGCTGAAGTGGCTGGCGCAAATGGCAGCCGCATTGGAAGCGGTGCACGCGCGCGGCGTTCTGCATCGCGATTTGAAGCCCGGCAACGTGATGTTGCGCGCGGACGGCAGCGTGGCGCTGATCGACTTTGGCATCGCCAAATACAGTCACGCAAAGACGTCACTGACCGCCGCTGGAGCCATCTTCGGCACGCCGTACTACATGAGTCCGGAACAAGGTCATGGAGAAAGCGTGGATGAACGCAGCGACCTGTACAGCGTGGGCATCATTTTTTACGAGATGCTGATGCGCAAGAAGCCATTCCTGGCGCCCACTCCGATGGGCGTGATCTACCTGCATCGCAAGGCGCCCGTGCCGCTGTTGCCCGACGAGCTCGGTGCATTGCAGCCGCTCATCAGTGGATTGCTGGCCAAACAGCGCGGCGATCGCTATGCATCGGCCGCCGTGCTGTCGCAGGAAGTCGAGCGCCTGCGCAAGTCGGAGGCCTTCGCATGAATGCGGCACTGGCAGCGACGTTGCGAGTCCCGACGGCGGCCGCATGGTTCCAACGCGCCGCCGACAGCTGGCGCGAGTTGCTCGTCGATCATGCCAACTGCGAGAAGAAAGCGGCGTCGACCGCCTTGAGCCTGATCTTCACATACGCGGACGACATGTCGCTGTGCACGCAGCTGTCGAAGCTGGCGCGCGAAGAGCTGAAGCACTTCGAGCAGGTGCAGAAGATGATGCGTGGGCTGGGGGTGCCATTCGCCCGCCTGTCGCCAGCGCGGTATGCGGAAGGATTGCGGCGCGCGATGCGCCGCGATGAGCCCGAGCGGCTCCTGGATCTGCTGATCAGCGGTGCGCTCATCGAAGCGCGCTCCTGCGAGCGCTTCGAAGGCTTGATTGCGCAATTGTCATCGCCGCTGCGCGAGTTCTATGCGGATCTCGCGCACTCTGAAGCGCGACACCATGTGCTGTATTTGCGGTTGGCAGAGGAGCGCTTCGGTGCGGGCGCTGTAAGCGAGGCATTGGTGCGTTTGTCTGAGGTGGAAGCGGAGCTGGCAACGGCGCCGGATGTTCAGTTCCGGTTTCACTCGGGAACGCCTGGGGCTGCCCCCACCCCAACCCTCCCACGCTCCGCAAGGGAGGGGGCCGGAACTCCGGAGTGAGTGGTCTCTTCTCCGCCCCCTCCCCTGCGGAGCGGGGGAGGGTTGGGGTTGGGGTGGGGGCACTGGCGCAAGCTCACTGCACCGATTGCAACTCATACCCTCCCGCATCCCACCTCAACACGCTTCCTTGCGTGTACCAATCGCCCAACACGATCCGCGTCGCTTTCTCTCCATCGACCTGCAGCGTATGAACCGCCGGCCGATGCGTATGGCCGTGGATCATGCAGCGGACGCGATAGTGCTCGAAGGTGCGACGCACGGCGTCTTCATTCACGTCCATGATGTCCGGCATCTGCGTGCTCAAGTTGTTCAGGTGGGCTTGGCTGCCCGCACGCAACCGCTGGGCCAGTCGCTGCCGCTGCGCGAGCGACATGACACGAAACACCGCTCGTGATACGGGATTGCGCAGGATGCGGCGCAGTCGCTGATACGAGTGATCGTCGGTGCACAGCGTGTCCCCGTGCAGCAGCAGCACCCGCTCGCCATAGAGATTCACCACCGTACCGTCGGCGAGCAAGCGCGCTCCGGTGCGCTCGCAAAATTTCCATCCAAGCAGGAAGTCGCGATTGCCATGCATGACGAAGCACTGTGTGCCGCCGCGCGTCAGCGCGCGTAGTGCCTCCACGATGCGGGCTTTGTCCGGGTCGGGATCGTCATCGCCGATCCAGACCTCGAAGAGATCGCCGAGAATGTAGAGCGCGCTCGATCCGCGCGCCGTGTCACGCAGGAAGTCGAGGAATTGACGCGAGATGTCAGGCCGCGCGGCGTCGAGATGAAGATCGGAAATGAAGAGCGTGGGCGAGGGCGCGCTCACGGCAGAATGTCGATGCTCTCGATCACGATCTGTTTGCGGGGCGCGTATTCCTTCAAGGGGCCGGCCTCACCCGTGGCGACATTGCCGATCTCGTCCACGGTGGTCATGCCGTCGACGACGCGACCGAAGACCGCATAGCCCCAGCGCGAAGGCTGCGGGTCGAGCGCGCCGTTGTCTGCGAGATTGAGGTAGAACTGGTCGTTGCCGCCATGGGGATCGGCGCCACGCGCCAAGCCGATCGTCCCGCGCGCGTTCGACAGGCCATTGCCCGACTCGTTGACGACATTGGGGCCCGGCGCTTTCTCGGCGTATTTCGTGTCGTAGCCGCCGCCCTGCGCAATGAAGCCGGCCACGACGCGATGGAAGATCGTGCCCGAGTAGTGACCCGAGCGGACGCGCTCGAGGAAGTGTTTCGTGGTGAGCGGAGCGCGCTCTGCGTCCAGCTCCACGGTGAAACTGCCCGACGATGTGTTGAAGCGGACCCGCGGATTGGCTGCGCTCCACGCAGGTGCGCAGCACAACCAGACACACACCACGACCAACACGCGCAACCAGGAGCGGGAGAATGCCGTCATGAGTTTTGAAGGTAGTTGGCAGACAGGGCCGCATGGTAGCAGCACCGGAGCCAAGGCTTGGCGCCGGACGTTGACGGTGGAGAGCGGCCTGCTGCACAGTGCCCGCCGCTCCTCAGGCTCTCTATCCACGATGCAGATCTTGCTTGCCAATCCGCGCGGTTTCTGTGCCGGCGTCGATCGTGCCATCGACATCGTCGAGCGCGCGCTCGAGCTGTTCGGCGCGCCGATCTACGTGCGTCATGAGGTGGTTCACAACCGTTATGTGGTCGATCGCTTACGTAACCTCGGGGCCGTATTTGTCGAGGAGCTGCATGACGTACCCGATGGCGGCACGGTGATCTTCAGTGCACACGGGGTGTCGCGCGCGGTGCAGGAGGAGGCGCAGCGACGCGGTTTGCGCGTATTCGATGCAACCTGCCCGCTCGTGACCAAGGTGCACATGGAAGTTTTGCGCTATGCGCGCGAGGGGCGGGATGTGGTCCTCATCGGCCACGAGGGCCATCCGGAAGTGGAAGGCACGATGGGGCAGTTCGACGCCTCCTTCGGCGGCAGGATCCTGCTGGTCGAGACGCCGGACGATGTGGCCAACCTCGATGTGCGCGACCCCGCGAGTCTGGCCTTCGTGACGCAGACGACGTTATCCGTCGACGACACGGAGAAGGTGGTCGCGGCGCTGCGCGCGCGGTTCCCGGGACTTGCCAGCCCGCGGCGCGAAGACATCTGTTATGCGACCCAGAACCGGCAGGATGCCGTGAAGCAATTGGCGGAGCGTTGCGACCTCATTCTCGTCGTCGGCTCGCGCACCAGCTCCAACTCGAACCGCTTGCGTGAGATCGCCGAGAAGGTCGGCATTCCCGGCTATCTCATCGATGGTCCCGAAGACCTGCGCCACGAATGGTTCGAGGGCAAGAACACCGTCGGTGTCACTGCCGGCGCGTCGGCGCCCGAACTGCTGGTCGCCCGCGTCGTTCAACGCATCAAGGAATGGGGTGGAGAGGCGCCGCAGGAATTGCAGGGACGCGAAGAGAACGTCGTCTTCAGTTTGCCGCGGGAGTTGCGCGGCGTGCGCGTGGTCCGCGGTTGAACAGATCCGTTATTCCACGTGCATCACGAACGATGCCGCACCGACACCCGCTTCCGACCAACTGACCGTGATCCGATAGCCTTTGCGGCTTTGCTCGCGCTCGACCATGCCGGCGCCGTTCGGCAGCGCACGGGCCACCTTGTCCTGCCAGCACGCTGCGTCCTGCGCCACGCTATCGGCTTGAGGCACTGAGTCGTCTGCGCCGGCAGGTTGGGTACAGAACGGCGCGATCTGCAGGCGGGATGCGGTTCCCGTGCCACCCCGGCTGCGAATGCGATCCGCCATTTCCTCCGCCAGAGCACTCGCGATCGTATGTGGATTGCGGGTTTGTTCGTGCACGCGATCGACGTAGAGCGCGACGACGCCGAGGATGCCGACCGCCAGCACCACGATGGCGGACAGCAGCTCCGCGACGCTGAAGCCTCGCGTGCGGGCGCGATGCGAGTGCTGTTCAGCTCGGGCAGGCGAGTCGGCGATTGCTGGCATCGCGCTGTGAAATCCTGGGACGACCGGTGTGGCTGATGATAATGGCTCGGGCCTGGTCCGCGCCGCGCATGTCGCAAAAGACCACGGTCCCGTTCACGACGCCTTGGGTGTAGGGCCGAAACGAAAAGCTCTCGCGATTGGCCGCGATGCGCCCCGTAGCCCAGGGCTCGACGATCTGCAGAACCGCTTCGCCGCGATCGATCTGCGCGGGCTCGTCCCGATCCGAGTTCACGAACACGACGTAGCCGTCGGTCCACTGAGCACCGGCCCCGGCGACACAGCGTTGCCCATCCCGGCTCTTGCAAAGGCTGACGACGGCACCGCGCTTGATCGCCTCGCTGCGGGCGAGGAAGAGGGCGTGAAAGAAGCCATTGACGGCGGCCGTGCGGGATGAGTTCAGTCGCAAATCGCTGAAGGTCGGTGCGGCGAGTGTGCTGAGAATCGCGACGACGCCGAGCGTCGTCAGCATTTCCATCAGGGTGAACCCTCGGGGGGTGTGCATCCGTGCACCTGCGATCGTGGGATGCGAAGGACTGTAGTCCGGGCGGGCGCGGGTGCTTCCCTCTGCTGTCGCTGTCTATCTCGAGATTTGGCGGGCACGCGCGTGAACCTAAGAGGTTCCAGCCCTCGATTCGAATCCGTATACTCCGCCCCCCTCGCCGGAATAGCTCAGCTGGTAGAGCAGCGCATTCGTAATGCGAAGGTCGTAGGTTCGACTCCTATTTCCGGCACCACTCACGGCAAACGCCGCGCTTTGCGCGGCGTTTGCGTTTATGCGTCCCGCCATTGGCCACTGGACACCCGTTGGACAGCCCGCAGCCACAGCCCTCGCGCGCGCAATCGCCCAAGCCGAAGCGCAGCAAATCGCGCCGCGAGCTCACGCTCGGGCGGGTGTTGCTCTATCGGCTGGCAGTGTGGATTGGCTATCTCTACGTGGAGCTCGTGTGGCGCACGGCCCGGTTGCGGGTCGTCAATGAAGAGGCGCTGCGTGCCTTGGTTGCGCAGCATGGAGCGGTGATCCCGGTGTGCTGGCATCAGCACCTGCTGCTCTGTGGGCGTTACACCGTGACGAGGCGGCGCCACGGGATGAAGCCTGGCTTCATGATCTCGCCCTCGGTGGATGGTGAGGCGCCCACCTGGTTGGCGCAGCGCTATGGTGCGCACGTCGTGCGCGGCTCGGGTTCGTACACTGGCGTGCGCGCCGTGCGCGGCGTGTATCAAGCGCTCGTCAAGGACAAGATCTCGGCGCTCATCACGCCGGACGGGCCGCGCGGCCCCCGCTTCGAGTTCAAGCCGGGCGCTGTCTTCAGCGCGCAGATCTCCGGTGTGCCCATCGTGCCGCTGGCCTTTGCCGCGAAGCCGGTCCGGGTGCTGA
>DATELY010000302.1:0-19318 GCA_035276085.1 Steroidobacteraceae bacterium
GACGCTCTTCCGATCTGTTGTGCCAATCGGCAGGGAAGTACGACCCGGGTAGCCGGACGATCGACTCGCTGTACGCAGACTCCTGTTCTGTCGGAACCACGGTGTGATCTGCTATCAAGTAGTCGATGAAGCTGGCGCCCATCGTGCCCGCATAGCCCAGGTAATTGACCTGGACGGGCGCCACCCGACGGGCGAGGATGCCGGAGCGCTCACCCGTGGTGTATCCGGTGAGATCCACTGCGATATCGATTTCCAGCTCGCGTAACCGCGCCGTAGCTTCCGCGTCGCTGAGCGTGGACACCTCGATGAACCCGTCGCACGCGGACCGAAACCGCTCTGCAACTGGGCACTCGACGTAGGGCTGCAGCGACACACCGACGATCTCGAAACGCTCGCGATCGTGTTGTGCCAGCAGCGGCGCTGCAAGTTGCGCGACAGGATGCTCGCGAAAGTCGGCTGAGAGATAGGCGACTCGGACTCGCTCGTGGCGATAACGGACGCCGCTCATGTCCTGCGACTGAATGCCGCGATGCTGAGAAGCCGAGTACAGTCGCGCGCAAGTCAGTTGATCAGCGGGCGTGGCGGGAACGGAGAGGAATGAGAAGGGGACGTCCGCCGGCGTGCCGGCGCGAATCGCGGCAAGAATGTGTTCTGTTGCGGGCTGATATTGAGCCCAGTCGCAAGACAGCAGCCGCGCGTGCAAGCCCCGTCCCAGCACATGTTCTCGCTCGGGCTCGAGGTCGTGGACACGGACAAAACATTGCGCCGCTTCGTCATACCGATGCAGCTGCTGCAGAACGTCTCCTTTGTTGCAAACGACATCTGCAGCGTTCGCGTCGTACGTCAGGCTCTTGTCGAAGCTTGCCAGCGCCTCTTGGAGCGATCCGAGCCGAAGCAGGCTGACACCGCGTGTGTTGAGAGACTGCGCATCGCGCGGTTCCAGCGCGAGCGCGCGATTGCTTGCAGCGAGAGCCGTCGCCGGTTTATTGAGTTGCAGTAATGCGCCTGCCAAGTTGGTGAGTGCGCGAGAATGGTTCGGGTCCAGACCCAAAGCACGTTGGTACTCGCCGACGGCATCTTCGAAGCGAAGGAGATCCAGCAAGGCGTCGGCGCGACAGATGGAAGCCTCGACGTCATTGGGATCGAGAGTCAGGACACCGTCACAGACGGACAGCGTATCGGCGGGGCGATTCAGTTGCAGCAATGTGAGCGCCTGGTTCGTAAGGAACGCCGAATAGCCCGGCTGAACATGCAGCGCCTTCTCAAACCGCTCGAGCGCTTCCAGCGGACGTTTCAACCGCAGCAGCGCCAGTCCGCAGTTATTGAGTGCGTCAGCATCGTCAGGCTTTTGCTGCAGGAGACAGCGGAAGTCATCAAGGGCTTCCTCATTGCGCTGCATAGCCATCAGAAGGCTGCCGCGGTTGTACCGTGCGCCGGAGAACTCGGGTTCTAACGACAGCGCACGCTCATAACACAGGAGCGCATCGTCATGTTGCTCTCGCTGCAACAATGCATTGCCGAGGTTTGCGAAGGCGAGCGCGGAGTGGGGTTTGGCCTGTACGGCGCGAACGAGTGCGTCGATGGCCAGAAGCGCAGCACCCCTCTGCAGTGCAATCACCCCGAGCGCAGACAACGCATCCCCATGGTCTGGCTGCGCCGCAACGACTTGTAGGTAGAGCCGCTCAGCCTGTTCGACATCGCCCTGTTCGTGCAGCGCTGCGGCGCGTAAGAAGTATGCATCCGGCTCGGCTAGGGCCATGTGTCGATCCTCTATATATATACGTAGGCCGAACGATCGGGATCAGTCTTCGGCGCTCGCCAGCTCTGTGATTTCTTCGTAAGCGGTGCGAGCATGGTTGGAGACCTCGGTGTCGCGATCGTCCATCGCCAGCCGCAGCATCTGTCGAATAGCTCCGTCGCGATCCCCTTCGTTTGCTGCGATGAGCCGCAACGACTCGATCGAGCGGTGGCGATTGGGAAGTGCGGAGTCGGTCAATGCCTGGCCCAGCGCATACATCACTTCGGGGGTCTGTATGGCAGCCAGGTGTTGAATGGCCGTGCCGCGGTCGTCGGGGTCGGAGGCGTTGAGTGCTTCGACAGCAATATTCGCAAGCTCGGGCCGCATGTCTGCGGCCGTAACCGTCGGTTCGGTGGTGCCCGCCGGTTGTTCGCCAGGCGCTTGCACAACGGGCGACTGCGGTGGCGAGGCTGATCCTGCAGGTGGACCTGCCGATGCGACCGGTTGCAGATCGGGAATTACCGGCAGGTCCACTGGCAACTGGCGGTATTGCAGATAGCTGAAAGCGCCAGCAGCGACAAAGAACCAGAGCCAGAGGGAAATGATTTGCGCGCGCGACATGACAGTAGGGAGCGGATAGTGGCCCAACAACCTAGACGGAGAACTTGACGAATCGATGAAATCGCCCCCAATGGAAGTCGATGCACTGTTTCAACGGACGTGAAATGAAAGTGTCAAAGCCGGATAAGAAGATGCGACCTCTTGATCGACCGGTCCCGCCTCGTTGCACACAAGAAACAACTCGACTCCTCTGATTCCTCTCCCTCATCAACTGGCTGACCGCATCGCGTATGACGTAGCGCTGACGTTCGCAAGGCGTCCGGTCGACGTCGCTCACACGCTGCGCCGTTGAGCGCACTGGCCCCTATGTCACAAGTCCGTACGCAATCGCTGAACTCCGTGCTGGGCAGATCGCAGTTGGAACTGGCGCTGCAGCATCACGAACGGGGCCAGCTCGACAGCGCCGAACAGTTTTATCGGCAAGCACTCGCAGCAGAACCGAGCAACGCGGAGGCGATGCAGTGCGCAGGGGTGCTGGCGCTGCAGCGGCAGCAATTCGATGTTGCGGTGGAGCGTCTGCAACGGGCCACGGACCTTGGCTCGAAGATGGGCGGTACCTATTTTCTGTTGGGTCGGGCACAGAAAGCGCTTGGCCAGCTCGATGCGGCCATCGAGAGTTACGAGCGCGCTGTGGGTCTCGATCCGGCATTGGCCGACGCGTATGTCAGTCTCGGCATTGCCTTGAAGCAGAAGAATCGTCTCGATGAAGCGGCGGGCGCTCATCTTCGAGCACTGGTTCTGCAACCGACCTCGTTCGAGGCGCAGCTCAATCTTGCCAACGTACGCCAAGTGCAAGGGAAGCACGAGCAAGCGCTGCAGCACTATGAGCGTGCGCAAGCGTTGAGGGCCGATTCAGCCGACCTGCAGCACAACATCGGCAAGGCGCTGCTGAGTCTGGGACGCATCGATGAAGCCATCGCCCACTTTCAGACTGCCATCCGGCTGGACGCAGCATTTCTCGATTCCTACCTCAGCCTGGCGAAAGCACTGTCCGTGCAGAAGCGCCACGGTCCGGCCGCCGACTGTTATGCGACGCTGAAACAGCAGCTCGACGCGCGTACAGGGAGAATCAGCGCGGTGGAGTTGCGCGACGCGATGCAGGCCGAGTGCGAAACGGGCTTGCTGGGTGCACTCGTCTGGGCTGCGCGCTATGAAGAAGCTCTGGCTCTGTTGCTGCCGGCGTTGGAGCGCGAACCGGACTCGGTCTACTTACTCGAACATCTGCTGGTCATTGCGCCGTATCGTCTGCAGTCCCGGGCGGAGGTGCTCGAGTGGTATCGACGTTATCAACGCGTAATCCCGTTGCGCGATACACTGCAACTCACGTCCACTGAGCGCGTCGACTACCCATCCAAGCTGCGGTTCGGATACCTCTCCGGTGACTTCCGCGATCACTCGGTTGCCTTTTTCCTGGAGCCCATACTGGCGCAGCATGATCGTGCGTCGGTCGTTGTCTACTGTTATTCGTGCAACGAGCGGAACGATGACGTCACGACGCGGCTGAAGGGCTACGCGGACGTGTGGGTCGAAGCCAAGGATCTCGATCCGCGCGCATTGGCGGAGCGCATCGCTGCGGATCGCATCGATGTCCTGATTGACCTCTCCGGCCGGACCGCGAGCAATCGTTTGGGCGTGCTCGCGCATCGACCCGCAGCGCTCCAAGTGGGATATCTCGGCTACCCCACGTATACCGGCATGCATCAGATTGCTTTTCGCGTGACAGATGACGCGATCGATCCCATCGAGGAGGGAGCGGACGGGATTGAGGGCGAGCAGCCGTTGCGTTTGCCGCACGGCATGTTCTGTTACCGGCCGCCGGCCGATGCGCCTGACATTGCAGAGTACCGACGCGATCTCTCGAGGCCGATCTGTTTCGGATCTTTCAATCAGGTGCCGAAACTCAGTCCTGAAGTGCTAGACGCCTGGGCGGAGATGCTCCTGCGCGTCGCCCATTCACGCCTCTTGCTCAAGGCGTTTGGATTTGCGGATGCAGAGTGCAAACGCCGCGTGCTCGATACCTTCGCACGCCATGGCGTCGACTCGGTCCGCGTAACCATCGTCGCAGGCGAGATGCAGCGAGCCGAGCATCTTGCGCTCTATCGAGAGATCGATATCGCACTCGACACCTTTCCTTACAACGGTGCAACGACGACTTGCGAAGCGCTGTGGATGGGAGTGCCGGTCGTGACCTGGGTCGGCGAGACACACGCCTCGCGCATGGGGGCCAGCATTCTGCAAGCTGCAGAGCTGCGCGACCTGATCGCAACATCGCGCGCCGAATACGTCGAGTCGGTCGTGGCGTTGGCGCGCGATGGCGCACGCTTGAAGGGTCTGCATGAAAGTTTGCGTACGCGTGTGGCCGCGTCGTTCCTGCGCGATGAACAAGGATTCACGCGCGTGTTCGAGCAAGCGCTGCGGCAGGCATGGGCCCGACGCGATAACAACTAAAGGATTCAACGAGGCCGGTATGTCCAGAAGCAAGCGACGAAAGATGGGCGGTGTTGCACGCGGCGCCGCACACGTGCAAGCGCAACCGATCGTCGTCTCGCCGCGAATGAATCTCGCACGCGCAGTGAAGGTTGCGTTGAGTGCCGTTGCCGCCTTGAGTGCCAACACGGGTCACGCCGAGCTGCCGGTGCCGTGCACGTCAGGCTGCGTCAACGGCCCGAGCACCTGGGTCACGTCAGGTAATGCGGGGGCCGTGTACCAAGGTCAGAATCTCACTATCAATCAAACCACGCCCAGCGCCGTGATGAACTGGCAGAGCTTCAATGTAGGCGCCGACAACTCAGTCGAGTTCAAGCAGCCCGATGCCAATTCGGTGGCGCTCAATCGCATTTTCCAGGCGGACCCCAGCCGCATTTTAGGACGCCTGACGGCGAATGGTCAGGTGTATCTCATCAACCAGAACGGCATCCTGTTCGACAGGACGGCGCAGGTGAATGTCGGCGGGCTCGTTGCGACATCGCTGAACATCTCTCAGGCCGCCTTGGACAGAGGAATCGCACGCGCAATTCTGGACCAGGCTCCCGCATTCGAGCCGTTTGCGAGCGGTGTCAGCGGCGATGTCACTGTCGAAGCAGGCGCCGTGCTGCGTTCGAGCGATCAGGGCCGGATCTTCCTGCTCGCTCCCAATGTCGTGAACCGAGGCTCGATCCAGACGCCGAATGGACAGACGGTACTCGCAGCTGGGACCAAGGTGTATCTCGCCATCGACGACAAGGATCCGAATCTGCGTGGCCTCGTGGTCGAAGTCGATGCGCCGGAAGTGTCCGATGAGGAGCTGCAGCAGTTCTTGAAAGGCGGGAGTGCTGGTCTGTCGGTGGGCCGCCTGCAAAACACGGGCACGATCAACGTGGGCGCGGGCAATGCGACGCTGGCTGGTCTCGCGGTCAATCAATCGGGTCGCATCTCCGCGACGACGACTGTGCGCGCGAACGGGTCGGTGTACTTGCGCGCCGCCGACAAACCCCGCGACGTGGAAACGACGGTGCCGCGCGGAACGCGCGGCGGGCTGGTCACGCTCGGTGAGAACAGCATCATCGAGATTCTTCCCGACTATGCCGACAGCACGGCGACCGTCGACGTCAACGAGCAGCCGCGTTCGAAGGTGGCGATCCAGGGCCATACGATCCACATGCTCGAGGACTCGAGGATCGTGGCACCCGCCGGGGACGTATCGTTTGTCGCCCAGGCCAACCCGAGCGTTGCCCCGGGTCAGCTGACGTCGGCAGACAATGCGCGCAACGACAGTCGCGTGTTGCTGGAAGAGGGCGCCGTGATCGATGTGTCGGGCAGCGAGATCGAGCTGGCGGCCGATCGTCTGACCGTCGACGTGCAGTTGTTCTCGGAACAGTTGCGCGATAGTCCCCTGCAACGCGACGGCGTTCTGCGCGGCAAGGAGATCACGGTGGACTTGCGCAGAACGGGCGTACGTGAGGACGGATCGACGTGGGTCGGTACGCCACTCGCCGATGTCAGCGGCGCGCTTGATGCGGTTCAGCGTACCGTCGGCGAGCGCACGCTCGAGGGCGGGACGATCACGATGGTCTCGCAAGGCGATGTGATTCTCAGTACCGGTTCCGTCGCGAACGTTTCGGGCGGCCGCGTCGATTATGCCGCGGGCATGCTCAACACGACCAAGGTCGAGGCCGACGGCAAGGTCTATGACATCAGTGAAGCCGATCCCAATCGCATCTATGACGGCATCGTCGGTCAGTACACACGCAAGCACTCGAAGTGGGGCGTTACCGAAACCTGGCTGATCCCCGGTGCCGATACGTCGACGTTCAGCCCGGCCTATACGCAGGGATATGACGCAGGTCGAATCACGATCAATGCCGCCCAGGCGATTCTGGACGGAACGATCGACGGTTCCGTCTCGCAAGGACAATATCAGCGACAGCCGGCGACGATGGCGCGCGGCGCCGAGCTCGTCCTCGGATATGACGGTGGCTCGGATGTTCCCATCAACCATCGACTGCCTGCGGTCGTTTTCAACGACGACGTTGTGCTGGACGCGCTCATTGCTAGCGGGTTCAACGCCCGCCGCGATGCGCTGCCCGAACTGGACACCGTCACGTTGCGGCCCTCGTTGTTCGGCAGCGATGGCGTGGCGCGCGCGCAGGTGTTCAGCAACGAAGCCATTACACTGCCGGAGAACACGACGCTCAATCTGCCGGCCGGTGGCTCGCTCAGTCTCCGCGCGGACTCGATTGAACTAGCCGGCAACATCAACATTCCGAGCGGCACGCTCACAGCCGTTGCCGAGCGCGTTGCGACCAGCGCTGGCAATCGCGGACATGACATCACCGTTGCCGGTACCGCGCGGTTCGATCTTCGCGGCCAATGGGTCAACGACAGTCCGTTGTTGGCACCCGCTGCATTCGCGCCCGTGTGGATCGACGGCGGCAGTGTCTCGCTGGCGAGCAACGAGGGGGATGTGGTACTGGCATCGGGATCCAGCATCGATGTGTCGGGCTCGGGGTGGTTGCAAGCCAATCGCACGATTCGCGACGGCCGGGGAGGCAGCATCACGCTCGCGGCTCGGGACAACGGCAGCGCGTCTGCCGTGCAGCTCGATGGTGATCTCAATGCCTTCGGACTGAAGCGTGGCGGCACGCTTGCGGTGACCACGGACGCGGTATGCATCTCCAGCTCGGTCTGCAGCACCGACCCGGAGTCAGACGTCGAATGGTTGACACTGGCACCACAGTTCTTCCAGGAAGGTGGCTTCGCCAGTTACTCGCTGGCCAGCAAACGCGGTGACATGGTCGTTGCCGGCGATGCTCAGGTGTTGGTGCAGCAGAGCAACTTTCAGCTGCGTGACTTCTACAAGGATCAGGTCACCGGTGCGAAGATCTCCACGTTCAGCGACGTGACGTTGCTGCCCGAGCACCAGCGTCAGGCGGGGCAGCTCACGCTCGCGTCCACGTTGTACACGCCAGTCGCTCCAGCTCAGGCGAGGATCGAGCAGGGCGCGATCGTGGCCACGGACGCTGGTGGTGCCATTACCGTCAGCTCGATGGGTCGTCTGTTCGTGGATGGTACGTTGCAAGCTTCCGGCGGCAAGGTGCAGCTCAGCCTGCAGAAGCCGGAAGGCAACCAGGGTTTCTTTGCAAACGAAGTGCTGTGGCTCGGCTCGCATGCAGTCCTCGACGCGAGCGGTGATGTCGTGCAGCAGCCGAATGCCCTTGGCCTGCGGCAGGGAACGATTCTTTCCGGCGGTACGATTTCGCTGCAGGCTGCGCGCGGATACGTCATTGCGGAACGGGGATCGAGTCTCGATGTATCGGGCACCTCAACGCAGCTCGATATTCAAGGTGCGGACGGCCGCTATCAACTGCACTCCATCGGCAGCAATGCCGGCACGATCAACGTGTCAGCGGCAGAAGGTGCGGTGCTCGAAGGCAGCATGCTGGCGCATGCGGGCAATGCAGGCGCGCTGGGTGGAACAATTGCGCTCACCTTGCGTGCCGACACGCGGCGCATGGACTTTCCGATCGAGCGCGCGTATTCCACGGCCGCACGCACGATCGAGATCGCGGCAGCGCCCACCGAGAGCACGCTGGCGGGTGCGACGTACGAAACGTTCGGCGCGGAGTTTACGAGTGCCAACAATGGTCGCGCACAGCTGGATGCCGGAGCGCTCAGCGCGGGCGGATTCGATTCGGTGCAGCTCACCGCGCGCAACTTGCGCAGCATCGACCCGAACACGCTCACCGAAAGCGTGGCGAGCAACGGAGTCGTGCGCGTATCGAGCTCCCTCGATCTCGCCCGGCGTCTCGTAATCGATGCGCCATCCATCGAGGCCGCGGGCGATGTCACGATCTCGGCACCCTACGTTGCGATGGGAGCCACCGATCCGAACTCACCGGAGTTTCCTACGCCGCAGGCGGGTGAGCATACATTGACCATCCAGGGTCAATGGCTCGATCTCATCGGCTCGAGCACGATCTCTGGCACACGACTGGCGCGTCTCCAAAGCGAGAATGACCTGCGCCTGCGGGCCATGCCACAGCTCGATTCGAACACTCGGGAACTTCGAGGAACGCTGACCACGGCGGGTAATATCGAGCTGCAGGCCGATCAGATCTATCCCACCACGCTAACTGATTTCACGCTGAGTGCGTTGGGAGATGCCAGCACGATCAAAGTGTTGCCAGGCAGCAGTGCTGCCTCGCCCGTACTTTCCGCTGGCGGAGCGCTACGCCTGCAAGCGGCGAATATCGAACAGGGCGGTGTGTTGCGGGCACCGTTCGGAACGATTGAGCTGACTGCGCAGGGAACTGGAGATTTACAGGGCACGCTCACACTGCTACCGGGCAGCGTGACGTCGACCTCCGCCGCCGGACAGATCATTCCCGTGGGACGAACGGAAGGCGGCCTCGACTGGGTGTACGACTTGGGTAATGCGCAGAAACTGGTCGTGAGTGCATCGCTCGATCATATTCCCGCGCAGAACATCGAGTTGACGGGTCGCGCCGTCGATCTACGGCCCGACGCAGTCCTGGACGTATCCGCCAGTGGTGACATGCAGGCCTACGAGTTCATACCGGGCGTGGGCGGTTCGAATGATGTGCTCTCGCTCGAACGCAGCGGCAAGTCCTGGGCGATCGTGCCGACGTTCGGAGAAACACTGGCGCCGTTCGATCATCAAGAGTCGGCGCAATTCGCCACACGTGTCGGCACCACCGTGCATCTGGACGGCAGCAACGGACTGCCGGCGGGCGAATACGCGTTACTGCCGGCGCGGTATGCGTTGCTCCCGGGCGCTTACCTGATCTCCGAGCGGCCAGAGTACGCTGACTTGCCGACGGGTCAGAGTCGGACATTGCTCGATGGCACGACTGTGATTGCCGGACGCTTCGGCGTTGCCGGTACAGCGCAGATCGAGGATCGCACTCGCGGCTTTGCCATCGTCAGCGGAGAGTCGTTGCGCAACTCCGCCAGCGTGCATCGACCTGCTGAATACAACATTGCGCTCGCGAGCACCTTCTTCTCGGCGCAGTCCGCGTTGGATGCCGCTCAGCCGCGCTTGCCGAAGGATGCTGGAACGGTTGCCATCGAAGCAGAACAATCCCTGGTCCTGCAGGCAACACTGCGAGGTCAGGCGGCTACGGGCGGACGCGGCGCCGCGGTAGACATCGCGGCCAGCGAATTGCGGATTGCCACTGACGGTGACGCTGCTACGAGTGACGGCGTCGTTCCAATCTCCGCTGCTGCTCTCAACCGCCTCGGCGCTGAAAGCATTCTGCTCGGCGGACGGCGCCACACGACATCAGACGGTACGCAGATCGATGTGATCAGCGGCAACGTCACGGTGGCTTCCGGTGTGCAGTTGCAGGCGCCCGAGCTCCTGTTGGCGGCCGCCGATACGCTCACCATCGAGAGTGGCGCGGGTGTGACGGGTCGTGGAACCGCGGCGACGGCACGCGATTCCTACGTGCTGCAAGGAAACAGTGCGTTGCTACGTGTCGCCGCAGGTTCGCAGGCGGACGTCGTGCGTGCGAACAGCGGTACCACAAGCGGCGCAATGATCGTGGCGTCTGGCGCCCTCGTTGCAGCCGATGGTGCTGCGTTGATCGATGCGACGGCCAATGTCAGCTTTGAGGGCAGCTTGCAACTCGATAACGCGGATCTGGCGGTGGGTGCCGCGCAGATCAATCTCGGCGATGTGCCGGCCGATGCCGTCGGCTTCAACCTTGATCAAGCGCAGATCGCCGCTCTGTCCGGTTCCGTCGAGGAGCTGAGACTGCGCAGCCGAAGTGACATCAACGTATTCGGTGCGCCCACGCTCTCGGCGCACGGCATCACATTGGATGCGGGCGGCATCGTCGCGCGTGAGGGCAGCGGGATGACGTCACTCATCGCGGACACCGTAACACTGACCAACACGACGGGCGCTGCTGCATCCACGCTGCCGGCGGCAACCCACGGCGTGTTGCAGGTTACGGCCAAGGACATCGAATTGGCCGAGGGTAGTTACACGCTCGGCGGTTTCGAGTCGGTTGCATTGTCGGCTCAGAACACGGTGATGGGCCGTGGTACAGCGAACCTTCGGGTCGGCGGTGCGGGCAGCACTGCCGCAAATCTCGCGATCACTGCGGGTGCGATCAGCGGCAAACGTGCGGCGCAGGTGAACATCGCAAGTGCGGGACGAGTGGACCTGTTCGCGAGCGGCAGCGCGCCGACGTTGCCTCCGGAAGCGTTGGGCACGCAGTTGCGTATCACCGGGGACAGCATTCATCACAACAGCGGTCGCATCGCAGTCGAAGGTGGACGCGTCGAGCTCGCGGCGCTTGGCAGTGACGGTGTCAACGTCGGCAGCGGAGCAGTGATCGATGCGAGCGGTGCGACACGGCAATTCGACACGACACAGGCATTTGCTCCGGGCGGAGCCATCACCCTGCGCGCAACGTCCGGCAACGTCAGCGTGGCCGAAGGCGCGACGCTGGACGTTTCCGGTGCTGTGGGTACTCGTGGCGCGGGCAGCGATGCGGGACAGATTCGCGTGCAGGCAAGCAATGGCGCGATTCAGCTCAACGGCAGGCTGCTCGGTGCGGCAGTGCAAGGCCAACGCCAGGGGCGCATCGAGCTCGATGGCGGCACGATCGACAATCTCAACACGCTGAACGAGTCGCTGAACCGCAACGGCTTCACGGCGGAGCGTGTTCTTCGCATCCGCGAGGGCGATGTCGCGCTCACCAGCAATATCGTTGCCCAGCGCATCGATGTCTCTGCCGATGGTCGCAACGGCGGCGGCTCGATCAGCGTTGCCGCGCGATTGGATGCACGCGGCGATCAAGGCGGCACGATTCGCTTGGCCGCGCGCAACGATGTTGTGATCGCAGGTGTTGGGCAAGTCGATGTCAGCGCGACGGGTGCTGGCAAGGACGGCGGCACGATCGAGCTGATGAGTCAGGTGGGTGGAGTGCAGTTGCAATCGGGCAGCTCGCTCAACGCGGCGGGCGGTGCTGCTGCCGGAGAAGCGGCGGCCGGCCGGGACGGGCGCGTTCATGTCCGGGTCAATCGCGATGTGCTGATGCAGGTCGTCAACACTCCTGGAGCTCAGAGCGTTGCGATGAATGGTGCGATCGAGGGCGCGCGCGAGATCGTCATTGAAGGCTTCAAAACCTATGAGGACGTCGACGGCGTGATCACGTCCGATCAGGTGCAGGCATTCAGTGCCGAGGCATTCACGGATGCGGAGTCCTTCATGCTCTCTGCCGACGCACTGGCTGGAGCACTCGGAAAGACTGGAGATGGACGCTTCCACATCAGGCCGGGCGTCGAGCTACGGTCGAGTGGCGACCTGACTTTGAATACGAGCTGGGACTTGGTCGATTGGCGTTTCGATGGCTTGGTCGACGTGAGCAGTCCGAATCAGTCTCGTGTACGGGAATCGGGCTATCTCACGCTGCGCGCCGGCGGCGATCTGAACATCAGACAGGATCTGTCCGATGGCATCTCCGCAAACTTTTTCGCATTCATGGATCAGCCCGCCCAAAGTTCCTGGAGCTATCGCCTCACGGCCGGTGCAGACTTGAGCGGGGCATCTCCGTATGCGCTCGCGAGCGCGCCTGCTCACGGCAACGTGACACTCGGCATGCTGGGAGATCCGCATGTGATTCGGACGGGCACGGGTGATATCGAGATCAACGCGGCAAAGGACGTCAAGCTCGCAGACAAGGCATCCGCCATCTACACGATGGGAGTGCCGGTGCAGGATCTCGCGCTGGATATGCGTGACTTCGTGTTGTTCCAGTCCCTCATCACGGCTGCCTTGGTCGAGCATGGCGGCAACATCACGCTGCGAGCCGGAGGCAACGTGATCGGCCAGCCGACGGACCAACTCGTGACCGACTGGCTGTGGCGTACTGCGCCGCTCGCTGGTGACGGCTACCCGCCACCGACCATGTGGGGCATCGAATTCGGCCGCTTCCATCAAGGCATCGGTGCACTGGCCGGTGGCGACGTGACGATCGTCGCCGATGGCGACGTGGACAACGTTTCGGCTGCCATCCCGACCAACGGAGTTCCCTTCGGCAGCATTGGCATCGAGATGGGCAAGGAAGGCTACCGCAACGACGTGGACATCCGCGGTGGTGGCAACCTCCGCGTCGAAGCCGGTGGAGACATCGGTGGTGGCGTCTATTACGTGGGCAGGGGGCAGGGAGAGCTTCGTGCCGGAGTGGACATTCGTGCTGGAACGAACTGGGTGTCCCAAGGCGTGCCGCTGCATACGACGCTGGCTCTGGGCGATGGTCGGTTCTCCCTGGTCGCCGGCCGCGATGTGACCGTAGAGACGGTCTTCAATCCCACCTTGATCGCGCCGAGCCAAGGTCAAGTCAGTTCCGTTCCGATCGAGTGGTTGAATGACTTTTCCACTTACGGCGCCGACAGCGGCGTGCAATTGGTGTCAACAGGCGGTGACGCGTCCCTGAGCGGTAGCGTGTTCGAGTTGTGGCAGTTTGCTGCGAATGGCGGCAGCTTGTTCAACCAGGCGGAGCGATCCACTGGATTCAAGGCGCTGCGCGTTCTGCCGGCGTCGCTCCAAGTCGAGTCGCTGTCCGGCAGCATCGTTACGGGTCGGGAGGATGCCGTCAATCCAGAACAGTTCGCACTGCTGCCATCCGCCGCGGGGACCTTGGAGTTGTTGGCGCATGACGATGTCCGCTTCGAGCAGCTTGGATATCTGATCTCCGACGCGGATCCCGCACTCGTTCCGACCGTCTCTCATCCGCAACGCGCAGTGGACGATGAAACGAGCCTGACCGTCATCAATCTGCTGAGAACCTTCGGCACGTACCTGCACGCCGACATACCGGTCCACTCCGAGGAGTACGCGCGTACCGTTGGCTATACGGGTTCACGTACGCCTGCCTTGATCCTTGCACAGACGGGCACGGTCGACATGACCGACTGGAATACATCGAACCGCCCGGTCATCTGGAGCGGCATGCCGATGAAGATCATCGCCGGCGCGGATATCGTCAATGCGAACGCCGTGATTCAAAACGTCGAAGCGACCGACGTTTCGATGATCGCTGCCGGGCGTGACATCACGTATCCGATTCGTCGTGATTCGCAACGCCGGATTCTGCCAACCAGTGCGGCCGTCGCTGTCGATGGACCTGGGCAACTGGTCGTCAGCGCAGGCGGAGATGTGGACTTGAAGGCATCACCCGGTCTGCTGACTCGTGGCAACACGCAGAATCCCGCGCTGGCGGATGAGGGCGCTGGGATCATCGCGCTCGCGGGCCTGGGGGTGGGTGACCCGGACTACGATGGTTTTTTCCAGCGCTATCTGGTGGACGAGGATACGTACGCGGCGTCGCTTCTCGAGTACATGAAGTCACGTGGTGGCGCTGCTTCCCGGTCAGAGGCGATCGAGCGTTTCCGCGCTCTGCCGCGCGAGCAACAAATTCCTTTCTTGACGCAGGTTCTGTGGAGCGAGCTGCGCACGGAGGGACGCAAGACAGTGGCCGAAGGCACTGGGGATTTCAGCGCGGGCTATGCCGCCATCAAAGCCTTGTTCCCGGACATCGATCCAGCCAAGATCAACAATGGTGACCTCAATCTGTTCTTCAGCCGCATCTATACGTTGGACGGCGGCGATATCAGTGCCCTGGTCCCAAGCGGAATCGTGAACGTGGGCTTGGCAACACCGCCCGCGTCTTTCGGGATTTCAAAGCAGCCCTCGCAGCTTGGCATCGTGGCCCAACGTACGGGTGATGTGAACATCCTGTCGGGTCGCGACACGCTCGTGAATCAATCGCGCGTCTTTGCAGCCGACGGCGGCAGCATCCTCATCTGGTCTTCCGCCGGAAACATCGATGCGGGTCGCGGTGCCAAGACCGCGATCTCGGCACCGCCACCGGTCATCACCTTCGATCCTCAGACAGGTCAACCCAGCATCTCCTTCCCTCCCGCATTGGCGGGCAGCGGCATTCGTGCATTCGTCACGACAGAGGGGCGCAAGCCGGGTGACGTCGATCTCTTTGCGCCCACGGGAGTGATCCTCGTCAACGACGCAGGTATCGGCACGGCAGGCAATCTCACCATCGGCGCTACGCAGGTCATTGGCGCCGAGAACATCGACGTCGGCGGCATCGCGGTGGGCGTGCCCGTGGATACAGGTGGGCTCGGCGCAAGTCTGGCCAGCGTGAGCTCGACGTCCAGCAGTGCCAGCAACGCGGCAGCTGCCGACACCGGCGACAATGGTGACAAGTCAACACCGATCGCAGATACCGCGCTGTCGTGGCTGGATGTCTTCGTCGTCGGTTTGGGCGAGGACGCGTGCAAGCAGGACGATATCGATTGCCTGAAACGTCAGAAATAGCGGCCGAGGAGCAGGACCAAACTCGGCATCGGCTCTCGTGCTCAAGTCGCCTGTCGAACAGGTGTCGCTTGTCGGGCGACCCATGCGGTGAAGAACAGGACGATGGCGACGATCACGATCGTTGGACCGACGTAGCCGTGCATGAGCTCGAAGTAATAGCGAGCGTCGCGTGCGGTCGCATAGAGTGCAAGGATCCGAAGCTCATTCAACACATACACCAGCAGGCAACCCGTCCCTAGTGCCTTGACGCGCGACCGCCAGGGTGCGGAAAACGCGAGGATCGCTGCGATCAAAAGGAACATCGCTTCGGTGCCTTCGCATCCATGAAGGACGTTCAGCCTCACGCGCTGCGAGACGATGCTGCGTGCCAACGCGAACGCGTTGTCCTGCGGATAGACGTGATCAATGAGCGCAGCTGAAACTCCTACCGTCACGTCATCGATCAGCAAGCGCGCAAGCCAGGACTGCTCGGATCTGATCAAAGCGACTTGCAACAGCGAGAACACCGTGACGAAGAGGACGACGAAGCGCACGCCGGCCCGATGAGGAATGACGAGCTGCATGCGCATATGTTGTCACATGACGGTGTCACGCTCATGACAGCGGTCTCAGATAACACGCGCGCCAACTGGAGCTGGATGTGCATCGACAGAAACTACGCACTGGTCTGTGTACGCTTGCGCTCCTGTGGTGTGGTCTGTTCAGCGGACCCGCTTACGTGATGATGGCGGGGGCGCCGCCCGATTCGCCGGCTGCGCGAGTGGATGCGAACACGACCGGGTCACCGTGGACAGGGGTGGCAAGCGTGGTCGTCGGGGGTGCCAGCTATTCCGGCGTATTGGTCGCGCCATCATTCGTGCTGACCGCCGCGCACGTCGCAGGCTATGCGACGCCGTCCGCGGTACAGGTCGTGTTCAATGTGGGCGGCGATCAAACGCACGTCATCCAGGCGCAAGCGATCGAGCGGTATCCGAGCGCCTCGTTCCCGTATGACGATCTCACGCTGATTCGGCTCGTGAGCGCGGTGCCGCCCGGCATTCGCATGTACCCCGTGTGGCGCGAAGCGGTGCCCCCCGGCCAGCGCGTCACGCTCGTGGGCTATGGTGCCTCCGGGAACGGCACGACAGGTGTGAGTGTCGGTGCCTCGCGCACGGTGAAGCGGGTAGGCGAGAACACGATCGATCTGATTCAGACGAGCATCGATTCGAGCGGCCGATCGAGCTTGTTCTACCTCCTCGATTTCGACGGACCCACGAGTAACGGTGTGTTCGGAGGACCTACGCTCGGAAACACGATAGAAACGCAGTTCGCGGGCGGCGACTCCGGCAGCCCCGCATTCATCGTCGGCGCGGGTGGTCCGTGGCTCGTCGGCATCAATACGTTCGTCGGCTCGGGCAATGGGTCGGATCCGAACGATCGATTCGGCGCAATCGGCGGTGGCATGCTGCTGCAGCGACACGAATTCGCCGACTGGATCGACGCGACGACCGGCTATACGACGGTGGCCTCTGCGCTAGACATCCCGATGCTGCCTCAATGGGCTGTTGTGCTCGGGATGGGCGCTTTGGCGGCGAGTGCGATGTGCGGCATCAAGAATTCAGCTCGAACAGCGCGTGGATGACAATGAGCTTTGTGAGGCTGCTATACGGATACGGATGGCAGCCATGCGCGCTGCGCTTCTTGATCTCATACGCCATACTCACGGTGCTGTTCTATCGATGCGGTGATGCGTACAGCCACCTGTGCTGCGTAGGGATTCAGGAGGTCTTAGCCCACATCGCCCGCGGCATCGATGTGCACAGTGTAAGCACGGAAGTGCTCAACGGTGAGCGTGTGTTCCGAATGCAAGGAACGACTCTTCGGCCGCTCTACGTGTCTCAAGGAGTTATACCCGTCGGTACCGTCGCCGAGTCAGCGACTTTGCAGGCTTACGCGCACCTGCATGTTGTCTTGATCGCTTCGCTTCTCATGCTGTGGCCGGGTGCCAGCCGCCTGCGGCTGCTTGTCAGTGGCGTATGCGTCATCGTGCTGGCGACGCTGCTCGACATTCCGTTCGTGCTCGCAGGCTCGATCCTCAGTGATGTGAGCATGGAAGGCGGGGAGCGGTTCGATACCTTGACCTTCTACTATCGCTTTCTGGAGCAGGGTGGCAGATACCTGCTTTCCGTCGCGCTGGGCATACTCGTGGTGGTTACGACGTCAAAAGACGGTCGTGCGCTACGGCAGCGAGCCTCGTTCGAGCCGAAGCGTCTGACTCCGGGCGCAGGAATCGATAATAGGTAGCGCTGGCCACTGAGAAACAAGAGCAAGCGCGGCGACACTGCCCTTGGACGGATTGCGACGTGCTCTCAGTCTGCGAGAGCCGAGCCGTTTCAGGCTGGTTCTTTGGCGCTTCAGCAGCTCATCCCACTCCGTCTGATTCATTCGGCGGGAATGCTGCAGTGGATGGCTGATCAAGTATCGCATCGGTCGGACGGTAGCGTCCGACTATGTCCACGCGGTGAACTTCCGCCGAAGGTTGTTTCGCAGCTGTGGCATACAAAGGGGTTACAACAGGAAGCCGTGCAACGCTATCCGTCGATACGCGTGAACACAATCTCACACTGCGCCGAGCACATCGCCTCATCGCGAGCGATGCCTTTAGCTTCCTGTAACTCGAGATACGCTTGCACCGTCGTCATGTGCCGCTCATACACCTTGAGCGCCGCCTCGAAGAACTCATCCAGAGAACGAAACTCGCGCGAAGCGGCTGCGGCCACGACGAAGTCGTAACGATCCTGATCCAGTGTGATCGTCAGTGGAATGCGCGTGTTCTTCCGCACTTTGATCCTGTGCTGCGACATGGATACTCGTGCCAGTCTGGGGACGGAATCGGGATGCTACTCGTAACGACACCGAGGTCAACTCGATGCAAGCCAAACGTCAGTTGCTGTTGTCACAAAAGCATCACCCATGCCTCCCATACTCGCCGCGCTCGAGAACGACGCAGTGGATTTAGCCGCTCGAGCTCACGCCGACACTCAGCGCTTCAATCAAGAAGACCTGTGGCGATCGAATCCAACGCTTGACGACGATGAGGAAGAACCGGTGCGAAGGGTGTCTGCGCGAGTACTCGCGCTGCTACTGCTGTGCATGCCGCTGGCGGCCAACGCCTGGTGGAATGACGAATGGAATTTCCGTAAGGAGATCACGCTCGACCTCTCGGCGAGTGGGGCCAACCTGACCGGTAGCGCAACCGATGTGCCGGTGCTCATTCGTTTGCACCTCGGCAACTTCGGTTACTTTGCCGATACCAAGCCGGATGGATCCGATCTGCGTTTCGTGGCGGCGGACGACAAGACGCCGCTCAAGTTTCATATCGAACGGTACGACCCCACCAGTCAACTCGCGTTCGTGTGGGTGAAGGTGCCGCAAGTGGCCGGTGGCACGAGCAATACCAAGCTGTGGATGTACTACGGCAACAAGACCGCCCCAGACGGTTCCGAGGCTGCTTCGACCTACGATGCCCAGCAAGCGGCCGCTTACCATCTGGAAGGAGAGGGCAGCCCGCACGACAGTACTGCGAACAACAATCACGCGACGGTTGCGGCCGGTCAACCCAATGGGGCCTCGCTGATCGGCGGTGGCGTGAAACTGAGCGGTGACGGTGCGATCAGTGTTCCCGATTCTGCCTCTCTGCGTATCACGCGTGCGCGCGGAGGAACGCTGTCGGCCTGGGTTCGCATTGAGAACCCTCAGGCCGATGCAACACTCCTGCGCCTGGGATCTGCGACGACGGCACTCAGACTTGGTATTGCAGGAACGAAAGCGCTCGTGGAAGTGACTCGCGATGGCACTTCGATCGCCAATGCACAGTCGTCCGACCTGCTCGTGGCCGGCCAGTGGCACCACGTCGCCGCCACGGTTGCGAGCGACCGCATCATCCTCTATGTCGACGGCGTCGAGGTGGCTTCGTCGCCGGTCGAGTTGCCGGATCTTGGGGGCGGCCTTTCGATCGGTGGCTCGTCCGATTCGGCTCAACTCCTGAATGCGGAGATCGACGAAGTACAGATTTCCAACGCTGCGCGCTCCGCGGACTGGGTGAAAGTCGCGGTCGCGAGCCAGGGCATGGACTC
>DATELY010000303.1:0-7234 GCA_035276085.1 Steroidobacteraceae bacterium
GGTGTCGGCTCCACGGTGGATTCCGGCATTACCGAGCCCACCGTGGCGATGTACGTCGATGGTGTATTCATTCCGCGTTCCACGATGTCCACGTTGCGCGCGGTCGACCTGCAACGCGTGGAAGTCCTGCGCGGACCGCAAGGCACCCTCTACGGACGCAATGCCACGGGCGGCGCGATCAACTTCGTTTCTGCAGCCCCCAGCGACGAGCTGGAAGGTGCGGTCAATCTATCGGCGGGCAGTCGGTCCGGCTGGGGCGCGAGCGGCTACATTTCCGGACCGGTGAGCGACACTGTGAAATTCCGTCTGAGCGGCGGCCACGAAGAACAGGACGGCTATGTGAAAGTCAGACCTTCGGGCCGTGAGTTGGGAGGCACCGATGTCGACTATGTCCGCGGCGCTTTGCGCATCGAGCCAACGGATTCACTGTCCTTCGACCTGGCGGTGCGTCACGAGCAATCCTCCTCGCCCAACGCCTGGCAGCAGCTCTTGACACCTACTGTACTGCCCACGTCCGGGCAGACCACTGAGCACGATCGCATCATCGCCGATCAACCGTTCAATCAGGACACACACACCACGGTGGCTTCGGCCGCGGCGAACTGGGACATTGCACCGGGCCTGACGTTCAGGTCCATCAGCAGCTATGTCGATCACGACAGCTCCATCGATGTCGATGCCGATGCAACCGACCTCGACGGGTTCAACACAATCGACTTCTCGCGTCCGTCCGAATCGTACGGTCAAGAATTCAACCTGCTGCGCGAGACGGACAAGGTCAAGTGGATTCTGGGTGCGTACTACTTTCACGAGGACGCAACGACTCGACTGCCACTGCGGCTGGGGTCCGTCTTCGCCCCTGCTTTCGGTGTGCCGGTGGAATCCAAGCTGATCGAGTCCGGCAAGAGTGACACCGATACGTACGCGGCCTTCGCCGACCTCACTTACTCTCTGTCAGATCGGCTGCGCCTGAATCTGGGTCTGCGCTACAACCACGAAACCAAGGACTTCGAGCAGCTCTCAGGACTCTCCATTCCCGGCGTCGGGTTCGTTCCGCTGGCAGCCGCGTACGCCAATGGAGCGATCTCGACGGACACGAAATCGAACAAGGTGCTGCCGAAGGTCGCTGTGCAGTTCGACCTCACGGACGACATCAGCACGTATGCTCAATGGTCGAAGGGGTTCAAGTCCGGCGGACAAAATCTGGAGGGCGGCACCGGTGCAACGATCGGCGAGGATGGGCTGTATCACTCCGAGTCGATCAGTGCTTACGAAATCGGACTGAAATCGCGCTGGCTCGATCACGCGCTCACAGCGAACTTCGCGACGTTCTACTACGACTACTCCGACCTTCAGGTCACCATCACGGTTCCACCGACGACATCATTGGTGCAGAACGCAGACGCAAAGATCTATGGCCTGGAATCCGAGTTCGATTGGCAGGCGACCTCACAATTGCGCTTGAACCTTGCAGCCACGTTGACGCATGCGCGCTTCGATGGCTTCGTCGCATTCGACGACGCCAATCCCGGCGCCGGGCTGCAGAATCTCGACGGCGAGCCACTGCCGCATGCACCGGATTACACCGTCAACGCCGGCGTGGAGTACTCGATTCCGTTGAGCACGGCCTGGTTCTCCGATTTGTCACTGCGGGCAGACGCGACCTACACCGACGATGTCGTGCTGCGTTACTTCGGCACCGCGAACGACACCCAGGACAGCTACCTGCTGGGCAGCGTCTCCGCGAAGCTCGGTGGCGCCAGCGACAAGACCACGGTGCGCTTGTTCGTCAATAACATCGGTGACAAGGAGTATTTGCAAAACGTGAGCTACATCGGAGCCATCGGCGCCTATGTAGGCAACTACGGGCAGCCCCGGACATGGGGACTGCAGTTGACACGCAAGTTCTTCTGAGCGGACAGTTTCAGGCGCATGGCTCATCCATGCGCCTCTCACAGCGAGCTCGATCATGACGACCACGCGTGAAGTCACTTCGGTCTGTCGCATTTGTGTTGGCAACTGCGGCGTGCACATCACGCTCGACGAGGGCCGGATCGCGGCCATCCGGGGCGACAAGGATCACGCGCTGAGCCGCGGCTACATCTGTATCAAGGGCACCAACGCCCATATGGCCTCCGGTTCGAAGCAACGCGTCCTGCGACCGCTGAAGCGGCAACCGGATGGCAGCTTCGTGCCGCTCCCAATGGAGCAGGCACTCGATGAAATTGCGGCTCAACTGAGCACCATCGCCGCCGAGGACGGCCCGCCCTCGATTGCCTTGTTCAAAGGCACGCAGGCCTATCTCAACGTCGCTCTTGCACCCATGCTGACGGACTGGATGGCAGCCATCGGCTCGCCCTCGTTCTTCACGACGATGACGATCGATCAGTCCGCCAAGTACATCAGCATGCAGCGCATCGGGATGTGGGCAGCGCCGCGGCAGCATTTCTTCGATTCCGATGTCGTGTTGCTCGCGGGTGCCAACCCGCTCGTGTCGCTGTCGGTCATGGGGCTCATCGGCTTCAACATGACGAAGCAGTTCCGCGATGCCAAGGCTCGCGGACTCAAGCTGATCGTCATCGACCCGCGCCTCAGCGAAACGGCGCGACTCGCCGACATCCACCTCCAAGTGCGTCCAGGCGAGGACCCTACCCTGCTCGCCGGCATGCTGCGCGAGATCCTGGCCCACGGTTGGTACGACACCGAGTTCTGCCGCAAACATGTCGAGCAACTCGATGCGCTGCGCACGGCAGTCGAGCCGTTCACATTGAGCTACGTAGCAGAGCGCGCCGGCGTGCCCGCAGCTCAGATCACGGCGGCAGCGCGCCTGTTTGCCGCCGAATCACGCAAGGGATGTGCGAATTCCGGTACTGGCACGAACATGGTCGCGCATTCCAACCTCGCGGAGCACTTGCTCGAGTGTCTGAATGTCGTGTGCGGCCGCTACATGCGCGCCGGCGACGTGCTGCGCAATCCTGGAATTCTGAGCAGCCCGCAGCGACCGCGGGCCGAGGTCATTCCGCCATTGCGCCAGTGGGAGTCCGGACCGAAAGGTCGGGTACGCGGCCTTGGCAGTGTGTTCGGCGAGATGATGAGCGCCACGTTGCCCGAGGAGATTCTCACGCCAGGTCCCGGGCGCATTCGCGCATTGATCGTGGACGGCGGCAATCCGGCCGTTGCCATGCCGGATCAGCGCAAGACCGTCGCCGCGCTGCAAGCACTCGATCTACTCGTTGCGGTGGAGCCGTTCATGACCGCGACCGCACAGCTTGCGCACTACATCCTGCCGCCGCGACTGATGTACGAGCGCGAGGATCTGATGATGGGAGCCGGCTACGAACCCTTGTTCATGCCAGTTCCCTTCCAGCAGTTCATTCCGGCCGTGGTCGAACCGCCGCCAGGGTCCGATGTGCTCGATGAGTGGCGCATCTATTGGGAGCTTGCGCGGCGCATGGGCAAGCAGATCGTGTTCGCGGGACAACCCCTCGACATGCAGACGCCGCCGACGACACAGGATCTGTTCCGGTTACTCCTGGCGCAATCGCCGCTCTCGCTCGACGAGCTGATGGCCTCTGCCTTCGGAATTCAGGCCGATGTGCCGCCAGTCGTCGTGCAGGAAGGTCGTGACGATCCTGCGTTGCGTTTCCAAGTGATGCCCGCGGATGTGGCGGCGGAGGTCGCGGCGGTGCTAAAGGACGCACCCGAACGCATCGATGCCGCATTCCCCCTCCGCCTCATCTCCCGGCGCATGCGCGAAACGATGAATTCCTTCGGCACGCAATGGGCCGCTGTGCAGCTCGGCCATTCCTTCAATCCGGCCTACATGCATCCCGCTGACATGGCGGAATACGGTTTGCATGCCGGTGATCGGATCGAAATCTGCTCGGATCACGACGGCATCAACGCGGTCGTCCGCGCGGACGAGGGCTTGCGGCGCGGTACCGTTTCGATGACCCACTGCTGGGGCGACTTGCCGGACCGTCCCTCCTCCTACGACAGCATGGGCTCCTGCACCGCCCGGCTCATCAGCCTCGATCGCGATGTGGAAACCATCAACGGCATGCCTCGCATGTCGGCCATCCCCGTTAACATCCGCCGCTTGCAGATAGAAGGAGAGTCGATTGCGCGCTCTGACCCCTGAGTCTCCCGCCAGTCACCTCCGTGACGGCACCGCCGAGACCTGATACGCACGATGTCGAACACACAAGCACAGTCGAACAGTTTCACCGACGAGGTCGTGCTCCGCATCCTCGAGGGCGCGGGGCGATGCTTCTGCCATTCCGGCCCGCGCAAGACGTCGATGCTCGATATCGCCGAGGCGGCCGGCGTGGGCCGGCAGACGGTCTATCGACGGTTCGCGAACAAGGAAGCCATCATCGAGACGCTGTTCGAATATCGGGCGCGGACGTTACTGGAGTCCATGACGGCCAAGTCGTATACGGGCGCCGATATCGAAGACGCGATCATCGACACGAGTCTCGATTGGGTACAGCTCGTCAAACGCGACCTGGTCATGCGCGCCATCATCGACGAGAGCGATTCTCATGAAACCGAGTTGTTCCTGGTGGGCGGTCGCTCAGTGCTGCAAAGAATTGCAGAACAGATCTGGGATCCCATCCTAAGCAGCGCCCGCCGCAACGGCAGCTTGCGGAATCTCACGACCAAGCAAGCGATTCAGTACGTGCGCGCCACTCACTATGTACTGCACAAGCGCGACGATCTCACAGAGCGCGAACGGGTCGAGTACGCCAAGAACACGCTGTTGACGACGCTGCTGCGCGATGAGAAGAACAAATACGCCCGGTCTCGTTAGGTTCCAGGACGCCGAGGACGGGCCTGAGAGTCCGGCTACGGTGAGCCGCACATTTGCTGTAGGTGAAGGGGTTGAGAATGCGTAAGCCATATCGAGTCATCGTTTGGGGTCCAGGCGGTCTCGGCAGTGTCGCCATCTGGGAAATACTTCAATCGAAAACCTTCCAACTCGTCGGCGTTCGTGCCTACGCTGAAAGCAAGAACGGCAAAGATGCCGGCGAACTGCTGGGCATTGGTCCGATCGGCGTCAAGATGAGCACCGATGTCGAGGCGCTGTTGAAAGTCGACTGCGATTGCGTGCTGATGACCTCCCGCGACATGGGCGACTTCAATACCGACGACGAGATACTTCGAGTCCTGGCTGCCGGGCGGAATGTCGTCACACCGCTGCCCTACCAAAATGCGCATCTCGTGCGCGACAAGACCTTTCTCGAAAAACTCGATGCCGCGTGCCGACAGGGGAAATCGGTGTTCCATGCCACCGGTATCGATCCCGATGTGCTGAGCGAGCGCGTGGTTCCCGCTCTCACAGGTATGTGCACGGACGTCCGTTCATTGAAGCTGCAAGAGAACTGGGACTCGACGTATACGGCGGCAGAACTCCTCAGCATGTGCGGCTTTGCCAAGTCGCCCGAAGAAGCGGCTCGCGTCCCTGTCGCGGCGGCCATTTCCACCAACTTCCTCAAAGCCGTCGGCTATACGGCGGAGCACACCTTCGGAGTGAAGTACAGCCGCGTCGAGGAAACGCATGACTACATCGTCGCGAAGAACGACATTCAGAGCGTCAACATCCATATCAAAGCCGGCACTGTGGGGCGGGTCGTGCATCGCTTCTGCGGCTATGTCGATAGCAAGGGGCCGGATCCTTTCTTCACGCTGGAGTTGAATTGGGTCGTCAGCGACGAAATGCTTCCCAACGGCGTCAATCCGGGCGATAAGTGGATCATCAGCATTGAGGGCCGGCCTTCCATGCGAACGGTCGTAAATCTGCGCACATCGCTGAATAACCAAGATCGCACCTACAAAGTGGGGACACTGGAAACCGAGCCGGGGTATCACGGCACGATTGCGCCGTGCCTGCAATCCATTCCCTTGGTAACCAAGGCCAAGCCTGGGCTGCTGCCATCGTTCGGACCAGGACTCCACTGGATGCAAGACTTTGGGGGCTTGAAGGAATAGCGGCGCGGTGCGACGCGAGAAATCCAGGGTCACTCGTCAGCTCGAGTGACCCATCATGATCTGCAGCGCCTTCAGGTTGAGACCGGCCGCAATCATCTCCGCATCGCCCACTACGATGCGGTCTCTACTCGTCGAGGTGACTGAGGCGGCTCATCGTAGGAGCCGCCTTGCTTCTACTACTTAGCTGGCGAACCGACCCGGGTTTTGCTTAGCCCAATCCTGGCGCTGCTCGGAAGTATCCATGTAGTCGCGCCACTCGACGATTTTGCCGTCTTTGATCTTGAATGCGCCGAGGATGTCGAAGGCATACACGACGACATCTTTGCCGTTGACGACGCTGTCCCGGCGCTCGAAGAACACCGTGTCATCCGCGCTCGTGAGCAAGCGGTGCTCGAGCACCTTCACGCGCTCGAAGCCGAACAGCCGCTGTTGCTCGATCAATAAGTCCTTCATGGCCTCGATGCCGACCATATCGGGGAAGCCGCTGTTCTTCCACACACCCTGCGGGTGCATGTACTTCTCGTATGCATTGAGCACGTCTTGCAGAGACGGCCCCATGGACTTGAAGAAGTCCATGATCAGCTTTTCATTGGCAGGGTTGCGCATTAGGGGGTGACCTCGGAAATTGGACACTTTTGAATCTATGTACACCGGCCTTCCCGCTTGTGCTGCCGCACTTCGGTATTCTAAGATCATGCCAGTGGTACACAGAATACTAAAGTGTCCCACAGCAGCAGCACAAGCTGCGCTACAACAAAGCCCATCACAGGGGAACCGCATGAAATCTCAGCATCGCTCCAAGGCTCGGCCGATACGCACGTGGAACTCGGCCTTGCTTCTCGCACTCTGCACCATCGGCGCGGCTCGCGCCGCGGATGATCCGAGCAATACTGAGGCACAGCGCTCTGATGAGCGCCTGGAAGAGGTCGTGGTGACGGCGCTGAAGCGCGGCGAGAATCTTCAGGATACTGCTGCGTCGATCTCCGCCGTGTCGGGTGAGGCACTGATGGATCGAGGTCTGGTCAACCTCGCGGACCTCTCGAAGGCGGTGCCCAACCTCAATTGGGGAGAGCACTTCGGCACCACGATGATCACGATTCGCGGTGTCGGCTCCACGGTGGATTCCGGCATTACCGAGCCCACCGTGGCGATGTACGTCGATGGTGTATTCATTCCGCGTTCCACGATGTCCACGTTGCGCGCGGTCGACCTGCAACGCGTGGAAGTCCTGCGCGGACCGCAA